>NZ_JBFRFW010000009.1:0-268569 GCF_052115025.1 Bradyrhizobium sp. 2TAF24
ATCAAGGCCGGCGAGACGCTGGCGGTGGTCGAGGCGATGAAGATGCAGAACGTGTTGCGCGCCGAGCGCGACGGCACGGTCAAGGCGATCCATGCCAAGGCTGGTGCGACGCTTGCGGTCGACGCCCTGATCCTCGAGTTTGCGTGAGGCAGGCCGCCTGAACCGCCATGCCCGCCGACGTCGGCCTGCCTCCGGCCGATCGTCGGCGGGATCTCTTTCCCGAAGCATGCGAGACCAAGATGACGACGATTGTGTTTCCTGACGAGTGGAAGAAGATCGCGGAAGGCGAGCTCAAGGCCGATCCGGAAACGCTGGTGCGCCAGACCCCGGAGAATATCGCCATCAAGCCGGTCTATACGGCGTCGGACCTCGAAGGCATCGCGCATCTGGAGTCGCTGCCGGGGGCGCGCCCCTTCGTGCGCGGCCCGCGGGCGACCATGTATGCCGGTCGGCCCTGGACCATCCGGCAGTATGCGGGATTCTCGACGGCGGAAGCCTCGAACGCCTTCTACCGCTCGGCGCTGGCCGCCGGACAGAAGGGCCTGTCGGTGGCCTTCGATCTCGCGACCCATCGCGGCTATGACTCGGATCATCCCCGTGTCGAGGGCGACGTCGGCAAGGCGGGCGTCGCCATCGATTCCGTCGAGGACATGAAGATCCTGTTCGACGGCATTCCGCTCGGCGACATCTCGGTCTCCATGACCATGAACGGCGCGGTGATCCCGATCCTGGCGACCTTCATCGTCGCCGGCGAGGAGCAGGGCGTGCCGACCAAGGCGCTGTCCGGCACCATCCAGAACGACATCCTCAAGGAGTTCATGGTCCGCAACACCTACATCTACCCGCCGCAGGCCTCGATGCGGATCGTGGCCGATATCATCGCCTACACCGCGCAGCACATGCCGCGGTTCAACTCGATCTCGATCTCCGGCTATCATATGCAGGAGGCCGGCGCGACGCTGGTGCAGGAGCTCGCCTTCACGCTGGCCGACGGCCGCGAATATGTCCGCGCGGCGCTCGCCAAGGGGCTCAATGTCGACGACTTCGCCGGGCGGCTGTCGTTCTTCTTCGCCATCGGCATGAACTTCTTCATGGAGGCGGCGAAGCTGCGCGCGGCGCGGCTGATCTGGGCGCGGGTGATGGCCGAGTTCCAGCCGAAGAAGTCGTCGTCGCTGATGCTGCGGACCCATTGCCAGACGTCCGGCGTGTCGCTGCAGGAGCAGGACCCCTACAACAACATCGTGCGCACCGCCTATGAGGCGCTCGCCGCGGTGCTCGGCGGCACGCAGTCGCTGCACACCAACTCGTTCGACGAGGCGATCGCGCTGCCGACCGAGTTCTCCGCGCGGATTGCCCGCAACACCCAGCTCATCCTGCAGCACGAGACCGGCGTCACCGATGTCGTCGATCCGCTCGCCGGCTCCTACTATGTCGAGAAGCTGACCGACGATCTCGCCAGCAGCGCGTGGGCGCTGATGGAGGAAGTCGAGGCCATGGGCGGCATGGCGCAGGCCATCGCCACCGGCTGGCCCAAGCGGCTGATCGAGGAATCCGCGACGCGTCGGCAGGCGGCGGTCGACCGCGGCGATCAGGTGATCGTCGGTGTCAACCGCTTCCGTCTCGAGCAGGAGGATCCCCTCGACATCCTGGAAATCGACAACTCGTCGGTGCGCGCGGCCCAGATCAAGCGCCTCGACGATATCAAGCGCACGCGCGATCCCAAGCGCGTTGCGGCGGCGCTGCACGCGCTGGCCGAAGTGGCGCGCACCGCCGAGGGCAACCTGCTGGCGGCTGCGACGGAAGCCGCGCGCGCCCGCGCCACTGTCGGCGAGATGTCCGATGCGATGCGGCAGGCATTCGGCGACCACGCGGCGGTGCCGACAGTGGTGTCGAACGTTTACAGCAATTCGTATGGCGATGATCCCGAATTCACCAATCTCGTGACCCGGGTCGGCGAGGTCGCGCAGGCGATCGGCGGACAGCCCAGGATCATGGTCGCCAAGCTCGGCCAGGATGGCCATGACCGTGGCGCCAAGGTCATCGCGTCGGCGTTCGGCGACATCGGCTTCGAGGTGATTGCCGGTCCGCTGTTCCAGACGCCGGCTGAAGCGGCCACGATGGCCATACAGTCCAGGGTTCACGTGCTCGGGGTGTCGTCGCTTGCCGCCGGCCACAAGACGCTGGTGCCGCAGGTCATCGAAGAGCTCAAGGCGGCAGGCGCCGGCCACATCGTCGTCGTCTGCGGCGGCGTGGTGCCGCGCCAGGACTATGACGATCTCTACCGCAGCGGTGTCGCGGCGGTGTTCGGGCCCGGCACCAACGTGCTCGATGCCGCCCGCGCCATTCTCGACCTTGTCGAGGGCAAGCGCCGCAACCGCGCGTTCTGAGGCCTGCGGCGGGACGCGTCGACGCGTCTTTCAGCGCATGTCGTCCGGATCCTGGGCGCGCGCCGCGCGGTCGCCGAGCAGGAAGAATTCGTCGAGCTGCGGCGCGCGCTCGGCGGTGCCGGCGAGCATCGCCGTGGCCTGGCCGCGATGATGGATCTGATGCAGAAACAGGTGCGGCAGCACCGTCGCAACGGTTTCCCGGTGGAGTCCCGCTGGGCCACGATCGAGCAGGACGGTCTGGTCGAGACTGGTGGCCGCGAGGCCGTCACAGAAAGCGATCAGTCGCAAGTCCAGCTCCCGCTGCGCGGGCGTCAGTACCTGCATGGTCGGAAAGGGAATCTTGTCGGCGAAGATCACCACGCTGGCAACGCTGCCTGCGAGGCCGGTGAGATAGAAGCGGTCGACCAGCAGGATATGATTGAGCGTCAGTTGCAGTGAGGGAAAGAAGTTCGTGCGCTCGCGCGCGAACTCGTGGTCGGACAGGCGACTGCAGGTCCTGGACAGGCGAGCATTGGACCAGGCGTTGTTGCGGGCCATGGCACGATAGTGCTCGATAAGGGGATCCATCGCTTCCTTCTTCGGCTGGCCTGGCGGCATCGCATGGTCTGCGACGGCGGTGTGCACCGGTTTGAGCACTTCAGGTTACGCGGCCGCGCAAGAGGGCGCACACTAGTTCGCGCACAGCAGCGACGTTTCGTGGCAGATGAAGCCCGGCGGGCTGTTGCGCACCCGGATGGTCTCGATGCGGGTCATGGACAGCGCCATGAACTTGTCGAGGCGGTCGATCTGCATGTCGAACCGCTTGCGGAGGCGATCGGTCAGCTTGGTCATGGCCGCTCGGGTGGTGTCGTCGAATGTCGGCGGCGGCGCGTCCGCCTTGACGGCCGCCGTCCAGCGGCGGATCGGTTCGATATCGCGGTGCAGGTGATCGAAACAGGTATAGATTACAGCGAGATGATGCTTGGCGCTGCGCCAATCGACCTGCGGTGCTCCCGGTTGCGACGACAATGGCGCCATCGTCCAGCGTGCCACGTTCTGACCGGGGGCGATCAGCGTGTCGCAATCGATATTCGCGGCACCGATCGTGCTCAGGGTCAGCGGGTCCTGCAGCACTTTGTCGACGGGGGATGTCGTGGTCGGCCAACTCGGCCAATCGATATAGATCTCGGCCCGGCGCGCGATCACGTCGATCGATTGGCGCAGCTCGATCCGCGCACGCGTGTAGTCGTCATAGGCCGCTTTCGCCTGCGCGCCGAGAAAGCCGAGCCGGCTGTCGAGATCAGTGTCGGCCTCGAGCGCGGCGACATAGTTGAACACCAGCATCTGCTGCAGCGTGATGGCGCGGGACAACAGGTCCGAGGTCTCGGTGAAGGTCTTGGTGACTTGCTCGAGGTCGGTCTCCGCCGCCTTGAGGCGATGTTCGACGGTCCAAGAGTTGTACTGGATCAGCGCGCTCACCAGCCAGCCCAGCACCGACAGCAGGATGGCGACGCCGCTGAGCTGGCCGAGCGCCTTGAACGGCGCTTCCACGCGCTGCAGCCGATTGATCACGTCCTGCCAGGTCATGGGTGCCCCGCGTCGAACGGAAAGGCGGTCGGTGATGGCCAAGCGCCAGGGACCGATGGCACAATTCTAGCGCAAGGAGTGTGATGGTTAAATTACAACTTTTGTGGGGTGGCAGGGGCGATCAGGCCACAAGCCTGCAGGCCGGCCGCTCGATGGTCGCGGCAGCCACGCAGCGGTCGCGCCCCTGGTGCTTGGCGTCATAGAGCGCAAGGTCGGCGGACTTGATGAGGTCGGCCGGGCCGAGGCCTGCCTGCGGCATCATCGCGGCGATGCCGATGCTGAGGGTGGGGCACAGGTCCGGCCGGCCATGCTGCTGCTCGCGCAGCGACAGCACGCTCGCGCGCATCGCACTCGCCACCCGCAGGGCGTTGTCGGCGGTCAGGCCCGGCAGCAGCACGGCGAATTCCTCGCCGCCATAACGGGCGCACAGGTCGGAGGCGCGTTCGGCATGTGCCGCGATGCACGCGGCAATCGCCGCCAGCGCGGCATCGCCAGCCTGATGCCCGTGCTGGTCGTTGAAGGCCTTGAAATGGTCGGCGTCGATCATCAGCAGCGCGATCGGGCTCCTGTTGCGCCGGGCGCGGTACCATTCGGCCTCGATGGCATCGTCGAACCGCCGGCGGTTGCTGAGGCCGGTGAGGGCGTCGGTGCTGGCGAGGCGGGCGAGCTGATTTTCGGCAGCGCTGCGGCGCTTCAGCGCGGCGATCAGGAACAGCGTCAGCGCCATCACGATGGCGCACAGCGCCAGCGTCAGCGTGCCGATCAGCCACACCTCGCGTAGCCAGTCGGCGAAGATCGTTCGCATAGACAGGCCCTGCACCACCACCAGCGGATGGCGGCCGATCTGCTGATAGACGAACAGCCGTTCGATGCCGTCGAGCGCGGAGGTGGTCTGGTAGGTTCCTGCCGTGAGCGAGATGAGCTGCCTGAAGGTGGACGCCTTGCCGAGGTTGCGCCCGATGGTGTCGATGTCGAACGGCGCGCGCATCAGGATGACGCCGTCGGCGCTCATCAGGTTGATGGAATCATCGGGGCCGAGCTGCAGCTTCCTGAACAGGTCGTGGAAGTAGCTCAGCCGCATGCTGCCTGCGACCACGCCGGCGAACGAGCCGTCGGGATGGCTCATGCGCCGGCTGAAGCTCAGGAGGTACTGGCCGTCGTCGGCGATCCAGGGCCTGCTGATGAACAGACCGAGATCGGGCTGGCGCTGGTGCGCCTGGAAGAAGTCATGGCCGGTATAGTTGCGCGGCGCGGGCGACAGCGAGCGCGAATCCAGCATGACCCGGCCCTCGGCATTCAATACCAGGATCGAGCCCATGTCCTTGGCCGTGGCGGCGCGGTCGAACAGCACCACCTGGCGCAGCTCAGGCCGGATCACGGCGATTTCAGGCAGCTTCATGCCGTCGACCACGGCCTGCAGCGACAGATCGTAGAGCTCGATGTTGCGGCCGATCTCGCTGGCGAGGCTGGCGACCAGGTTGGTTGCGGCGGTGCGGCTGTGATCGAAATCCTTGGTGCGCATCTGCCACAGCACGGCGCCGCAGATGCAGGAAAAGCTCAGCGTGACCGCCAGCCCGAGCAGCAACAGCCGCCGGGTCGGCGCGCTTCTGTGCTGCAGATATCGCCTGTACATCTGGATGTCCCCGTCCCCCCGCCCGCGCTCCCCAGCGCGTGCCTTTTCCTGATAGCGGAATGCTGTTGAGGAAGACGGCGCAATTTTCCGGCAATCCGCACGGCGCCGGTCACACTTTGCTAACCATGGCGGGCAGGCCGCCGAGCATCCGGTTGCCGGGGCCGTCGGTTCGCTGGTCGCGACGGTATGAGCCGCGCGACCGGCCGCCGTGTCGAAAGCCGTTTCAGGGCTGCAGCACGACCTTGCCGGCCTCACCGGAGGCGGCAAGGGCGAAGGCCGCATCGAAGTCGGCCAGGGGAAGGCGATGCGTCATCACCTGGGCAAGCTGCGGGCCGTGCGTTCTGAGCAGCGTCTCCACCTGCAGCCAGGTCTGGTCGAGGCGCCGGCCATAGACGCCGCGCAGCGTGATCTCACCGAGAATGACATGGCGGGCCATGTCGATGCTGAAGGAGCGTTCCGGCAGGCTTGCGAACACGATGTCGCCGCCCTTGCGGGTTTGCGCCAGAGCATCCTGGAAGGCCTGCTCGCTGCCGGAGGTTTCGATCACGACGTCGAATTTTTCGCGCGCGAGCTGTGCCGGCATCGCATCGCCGAGCGACTGGCGGGCGGGATCGGCCACAACATCAGCGCCGAGCCGCTGTGCGAGCGCGCGCCGGTAGGCGGCAAGATCGGTGGCCATGATGCGGCCGGCGCCGTAGGCGCGTGCGGCGGCGACCGCGAACAGGCCGATCGGGCCGCAGCCGACCACCAGCACGTTGGCGCCGGTGACGGACACTTCGGTGACGGCGCGGACGGAGACGCCGAGCGGCTCCATCATGGTGGCGAAGTCGACCGCAATGCCGTCGGGAACGAGGCGCAGCAGCGCCTCCGGCACCACGGTATGGTCGGCGAAGCAGCCGAGGCCCATGCGGCTGAACAGCCGGAGATTGTCGCAGGTGTGGCCGCGTCCCAGCCGGCATTGCCGGCACTCGCCGCACGGCAGGTGGGTCTCGGCGCTAACGATGTCGCCAGCGTGCACCCGCGTCACCGCGGCGCCGGTGCCGACCACGGTGCCGCCGAACTCATGCCCGAGCGGGAGCGGCGGGCGATAGCTGTGCGCGGCCCATTCGTTCCACTTGTAGATGTGCAGGTCGGTGCCGCAGATCGAGGCGCTGTGGATGCGGACCAGCACGTCGTGCGGACCGAGCGCGGCGATCGGCTGCCGGCGCAGGCCAAGGCTGCGCGGCGCCGCCGCCTCCTTGAAGACCGAGCGTGTATCGATGCTCATCGGGACGCTCCGCGGCCGGTGCGCGTCTTGCGGCGATCGTCGGCCGGTGCCGTCTGAGGCGGGGCATCGGAAAAATCCGATCGCATCAGCGCGGCGAGCTCCGCCGCCTCGCGCTGCAGCAGCTGCACCACTTCCGGGATGCGCTCGCCGCGCAGCCGCTCGGCGATCGCCGCGACGCTGAGCGACGCCAGCGGGCGCCCCTCGGCATCGAGCACGGGAACGCCGATCGCATTCATGCCGGGGATCACCTGTCCATCGATGAACGAGAAGCCGTAGCGGCGGGTTTCCGCCACCAGCGCGCGCAACTGCTCGGCGTTGAAGCGCGGATAGTCCGCGAGCCAGCGGTGGTTGCCGGCAATGGCGGCGTCGATCTCGGCGTCGGACAGGAACGCGAGTATCGCAAGGCTGCCCGATCCGATGCCGAGCGGACGGCGATGGCCGACCTCGAGCGACAGTGTCCGGATCGGAAACGCTCCCACTTCGCGGCCGACGCACACCGCGGCGAAACCTTCGCGCACGGAGACGTAGGCCGTGTCGGCGGTGCTCCGCGCGATGCGCTCGAGAAACGGGTGGGCGAGGGCGGCAACGTTGCGATGACGCGCGGTGGTTGCGAGCAGGCAGAGACCGACGCCGAGGCGATAGCGGCGTGAGGTGGCATCCTGGGCGACGAATCCGACATCCGACAGCGCGCCGAGCAGACGGTGGACCGTCGCCTTGCCGAGCCCGGTGCGGCGGGCGACGTCGCTGAGCATGGCGCCGCGTTCGCCTTCGCCGACCAGCGCCGCCAGCAGCTTGGCTGCGCGATCGATGGTCTTGACCGCAGCGGCTATTTCACCGCCGCGCTCGAGGGGGTCGTCTGCTGTCAATTCCATTATTCCTCTCGATAGCGCTTCTATTTTGAAACGGATCTCATGCCCGCCAGGTCGGAAAAGATCCTCCGTCCGGCTTTTTGACCGCACTTTTTCAAGCCAGCCATTTGACATCGCAATTCTGAGTGTGCAATCGTTCCGTATAATAAATATTGTTGTTCCGCAATACGGAACGATATGGGAGGTCGCTGATGCCGTCCGAGCCTCACCCTGGAGCACCTGCTCCACATGAGCGCAGCGAGCTGAGCAGAGCGCCTCGCGCCCATGGCCGGGTGCGGGACAAGGTCGCCGTTGTCTTCGGGGCGGGATCATCCGGGGCGGGGTGGGGGAACGGCAAGGCGGCGGCCGTGCTGTATGCCCGGGAAGGGGCGCGTGTCGTGGCGGTGGATCTTCAGCGCACGGCGGCGGAAGAGACAGCCGGCCTCATCCGTGAGGAAGGCGGGCAATGCCTTGCGCTTCAGGCGGATGTGACGTCGAGCGAGGCCGTGGCGAATGTCGTGCGCGAGGCGGTCGCTGCGGTGGGCGCCATCGACATCCTGCACAACAATGTCGGCATCACTCACATGGGCGACGTGATCGAGGCCAGCGAGCAGAGCTGGCGGCGGGTGATCGACACCAACCTGACGAGCGCATTCCTGACCTGCAAGCACGTCCTGCCGGTCATGCTCGCACGGCAGCGTGGCGCCATCGTCAACGTGTCTTCGCTCGCCTCGATCCAGGTCAACAGCTATCCCTACGTTTCGTATTACGCGGCGAAGGCGGGGCTCAACCACTTCACGCGCGCCATCGCGGTCCAGTATGCGGCGCGCGGCGTTCGCGCCAATGCGGTGCTGCCGGGCGTGATCGATACGCCGCTTGTGCGAACTCAGATCGCCGGCCGCTACGAGAGCACCGAGGCGATGATGACCGCCCGCCATGCCGCAAGCCCGATGGGGCGCATGGGCGACGCCTGGGACGTGGCCCGCGCCGCGCTGTTTCTGGCCTCCGACGAGGCCGCCTACATTACCGGCGTCTGCCTGCCCGTCGACGGCGGCAAGAGCTGCGTCGGGCGCTGAATTTCAGACGACAACAACGATCGGCACAATGCCGTCGAATTTCATGGAGGATGCCATGCTCGAGTTGAGCCGTCGACGTTTTCTCGCGGCGGTCGGGGCGGGGACGATTGCGAGCCCGTTCATCCGGCTGAGGTCGGCAAGCGCTGCCGAATTCGCCTACAAATATGCCGGCAACGTCAATGCCGAGCATCCCCTGACGCGCAACATCGCGATCGCCGCCGACAAGATCCGCGAGCGGACCGCGGGGCGCGTCGATATCCAGATTTTTCCCAACAGTCAGCTCGGGTCGGAAATGGACATGCTGACCCAGGTACGCACCGGCGCGATCGAATTCTACACCATCTCCGGCCTCGTGCTCGCTTCGCTGGTGCCGATCGCCTCGATCAACGGCATCGGCTTCGCCTTTCCGGACTATCCGGATGTGTGGCGGGCGATGGACGGCAAGCTCGGCGCGCATGTGCGCGCGGCGATCGACAAGTTCAGTGTCGTAACCTTCCCGCGGATCTGGAGCGGCGGTTATCGCCAGGTGACGTCGAGCGTCAGGCCGGTGCGCACTCCGGCGGACCTGCAGGGCTTCAAGATCCGTGTGCCGGTCAGCCCGCTGTGGACCTCGATGTTCAAGGCGTTCGGCGCTGCGCCCGTCAGCATCAACTGGGGCGAGGTGTATTCGTCGCTGCAGACGCGGGTGGTCGACGGGCAGGAGACGCCGCTCGTCAGCATCGAGAGCGCCAAGCTCTACGAGGTGCAGAAGTACTGTTCGCTCACCAACCACATGTGGGACGGCTTCTGGTTCCTGGCCAACCGCCGCGCGCTCGACCGTCTGCCGCCGGACCTGCGCGATATCGTCGTCGGCACGATCGATGACCAGGCGATCGCCCAGCGGGCCGAAGTGGAGCGCCTCAACAAGAACCTGCAGCAGGCGCTGACCCGTCTCGGGCTCGTCTTCAATGCGACGGAGCCGGAGCCGTTCCAGGAGGCGCTGCGCAAGGGCGGCTTCTACGAGGACTGGAAGGGGCGGTATGGCGAAGCCGCGTGGGCGCTGCTCGAGGAAAGCGCCGGAAGGAAGCTGTCATGACCGTCGCCGAGCGGGTGCCGGACGCGCATGCGAGCGCGATTGCCGGCGGCGGCGCAGCGTGGCTGCGCGACATCGAGAACGGCCTGTCGCTGGTCGTCGCCGTTCTCGCCGGCGCGCTGGTGGTGGCCGAAAGCATCATTCTGCTCGCAGGGATCGTCGCGCGCTATGTCTTCCATGCGCCGCTGCTGTGGTCGGACGAACTGGCGTCGATCCTGTTCAGCTGGCTCGCCCTGCTTGGCGCGGCGATGGCATTTCGCCGCGGTGAGCACATGCGCATGACCGCGGTGATCGCCCGTGTACCGCCGTCGCTGCGCCAGTTCCTCGATGTGCTGGCGACGGCGCTCGCCACCGCCTTTGTGATTGTGATCCTTCCGGCGGCAGTCGAGCTCGCGCAGGAGGAGGCGCTGATGCTGACCCCGGCGCTGGAGATCTCCGGTGCCTGGCGCGCCGCGGCGCTGCCGGTCGGCGCCGCCGTGATGGCGGCGTTCGGCGTGCTGCGCCTTGCCCAGACGGCGGATCGGCGCCGTGCTGTGACCGCCGTGCTGGTCACGGTCGCCGCGGTGCTGCTGGTCGGCGCCTGTGCGCCGCTGTTCGCCGGCCTCGGTTATTTCAACCTGCTGATCTTCTTCGTCGGCTTCGTGTTCGTGATGGTGTTCGCAGGCGTGCCCATCGCCTTCGCGTTCGGCCTTGCCACCTTCGGCTACGTCTCGGTCGCCACCCATGCGCCGATGCTGGTGGTGGTGAGCCGTATCAACGAGGGCATGGGGCATCTCATCCTGCTGTCGGTGCCGCTGTTCGTTCTGCTCGGCATGATGATCGAGATGACCGGGATGGCGCGCGCCATGGTCCAGTTCCTCGCGAGCCTGCTCGGCCATGTCCGCGGCGGGCTGTCCTACGTGCTGGTCGGCGCGATGTATCTGGTGTCCGGCATCTCGGGCGCCAAGGCGGCCGACATGGCGGCGGTGGCGCCGGTGCTGTTTCCGGAGATGACGGCGCGCGGCGCCAAGCCCGGCGACCTGGTGGCGCTGCTCGCGGCGACCGGCGCACAGACCGAAACCGTGCCACCGAGCCTTGTGCTGATCACCCTCGGCTCGGTCACCGGCATCTCGATCGCCGCGCTGTTCACCGGCGGGCTGCTGCCGGCACTGGTGCTGGCGGTGACGCTGTGTCTGACCGTCGCCTGGCGCTATCGCCGCGAAGATCTGTCCGGCATCGTCCGGCCGACGTGGCGGCACATTGGGCGGGCCTTCCTGGTCGCGCTGCCGGCGCTTGCGCTGCCGTTCGTGATCCGCGCCGCGGTGATGGAAGGCATTGCCACCGCCACCGAGGTCTCGACGATCGGCATCGTCTATGCGGCGCTGGTCGGCGTCCTGATCTACCGCCAGTTCGACTGGCGGAAGCTGCTGCCGAAGCTCGTGGAGACCGCGGTGCTGTCCGGCGCCATCCTGTTCATCATCGGCACCGCCACTGCGATGGGCTGGGCGCTGACCCAGTCGGGCTTTTCGCAGACGCTGACGAAGGCGATGGCAGGCCTGTCCGGCGGCGCCGCGGTGTTCATGGCGGTGTCGGTGCTGGTATTCATCGTGCTCGGCAGCGTGCTGGAGGGCATTCCGGCGATCGTGCTGTTCGGGCCGCTGCTGTTTCCGGTGGCGCGGCAGCTCGGCATTCACGAGGTGCACTACGCCATGGTCGCCATTCTCGCGATGGGGCTTGGTCTGTTCGCGCCGCCGTTCGGCGTCGGTTACTACGCCGCCTGCGCCATCGGGCGCGTCAATCCGGATGAAGGCATGCGGCCGATCTGGGGCTATCTGCTGGCGCTACTTGCAGGCACCGTGCTGGTCGCCAGCGTGCCGTGGATCTCCATCGGCTTCCTGTGAGGTGGGGCGCTCATGAGCGATGACAAGCAGCAGACGCCGACACGGCGCTGGGTCAACCGGCCCGAGGGCTCCAACTGGGGCGAGTTCGGTGACGACGACCAGCTCGGTCGTCTCAATCTCATCACCGCGCACAAGGTGCGCGAGGGACTTGCCGAGGCACGAGAAGGTCTGACCTTCTGCCTCAGCCTGCCGCTGGACTATCCGGGAGGACGGGCGCTCGCGCCGCATCGCTTCCCGCCACGGCGGATGTCGACCGAACGGCGCGGCGAGCGCTTCTTCAATTATCGCTTCGCGCATGAGGGGGCGCAGTTCTGCGACTGCGGTTGTGACGATGCGGTGTTGCTGTGCACCCAGTACTCGACCCAGTGGGACAGCCTCGCCCATATCGGTGCGCTGTTCGACGCCGATGGCGACGGCGTCGCCGAGCCGGTCTATTATAACGGGTACCGTGCGGAGACGGATGTCGTGGCACCGGAGAACGCAACGGTCGCGAGCGCGCTCGGCGTTGAACGCATGGCGGAGCGCTGCATCCAGGGCCGCGGCGTCCTGGTCGATCTCGCACATCACTTCGGGCGGGCGCGGACGCTCGTCGGCTATGACGACCTGATGCGCGTGATGGAGGCCGACCGCGTCGAGGTCGGGGGCGGCGACATCCTCTGCCTGCACACCGGTTTTGCCGACGTGGTGCTGGAGATGAATCGCAACCCCGATCCCACGGTGTTGCACAACGCGTGTACCGCTCTGGACGGTGCGGATGCACGGCTGCTGCAGTGGATCACCGACAGCGGCGTCGCCGCCATCGCCGCCGACAACTATGCCGTCGAGGCGATTCCGGCGCGCGGGCCGGAGCAGGGCGCGCGGCCGTTCGTGCCGCTGCACCATCACTGCCTGTTCAAGCTCGGCGTGCCGCTCGGCGAGCTGTGGTACCTCGGCGCGCTCGGCCGCTGGCTCAGGGAGCATCGCCGCTCGCGCTTCCTGCTCACCGCGCCGCCGCTGCGGCTGCCCGGCGCGGTGGGGTCTCCGGTCACGCCCGTGGCGACGGTTTAGACCATGACGGGGCTGGTGCTCGACAGCATTACCGAGCTGCCGCCGTGCATTGCCGGCCGTGCGGTCGTCGCGGCGTCCCATGGCGGTATCTATTCGGCCCGCTGCGCGCTCGCCGCCGCGGCCGGTGGTGTGATCCTCTGTGACGCCGGCATCGGCCGCGAGCAGGCCGGCGTTGCCGGCCTCGCGCTGCTCGATGTCCATGGCGTGCCGGCTGCGGCCGTCAGCCACGCCTCGGCGCGGATCGGCGACGGCGCCGATTGCCTCGCGCGCGGCGTGCTGTCGGTGGCGAACGGGGCGGCGCGGCGGCTCGGCCTTGGCGAGGGCATGCGGGCCGCCGAGGCGCTTGTCCGTTTGCAGGATGCGCTGCCGCCGTCTGTGGCAGCGGTGCGCCCGACGGACAGCGGCGTGCGACGGATCAACGGCGGCCCCGGCGGCGGGGCAGCACAGGCGCGGTGCGCGATCGCCGATTTCCTGCCGGTGCCGGTGGTGACGATCGATTCCAACTCGCTGGTCACGGCGGCGGATGCCGATGCCATCGTGCTGACTGGCTCGCACGGCGGACTGCTCGGTGGCCGTCGCGGTTCGGCGATCAAGCACCGTGTCTTCGCCGTGGTCTACAACGACGCCGATGTCGGCGTCGACGGCGCCGGCATCTCCCGCCTCGGCGCGCTCGATGCGCTCGGCATTCCTGCCGCCACCGTCAGCGCGTGGAGCGCCCGCATCGGTGACGGACGTTCGACCCTCGCCGACGGCTTCATCACCCATGTCAACCGCAGTGCCGCCGCGATCGGCGGCGAGCGCGGCATTTCGAGTCCGGCGTTCGTCAGCCGCCTTGCCGCGGTCTGGATCGATGCAAGGAGGAATGGCGCGTGAATGTCACCTGCGTGTCCGGCAATGCCGCCTCCGGTGCTGTGAAACCCGCATCCCGGCGCGAATGCTGCCCGGCCTCGACAGCCGGCCGTTCAAGGCGACCAGGGGCGATCGGCAGATGTGAGGCCGGCCGCCCCTTGTGAGGCCGAGGTCCGCCGCCGGGCGGCCGCCTTCTTGATCTGCCTCAAGGGACTGCGCGCGCCGTCGTGCTCTGCCTATCGTGCAGTGTCGTGACATGCACGGAGGCTTTCCGCGTGACAGTCGCACCGGTTCTGAATGCGACCAGCATCGGCGATCGGCTGGAACTGCGTCCCGCTGGCGCGTGGACGGTCGCGCAAGTGGATGTTCTGGAAGCGCTGTCCGGCGCAATGAGCCTGCGGATCCGGCAGGCGCAGGCCGTCGAGGTCGACATGAGCGGGGTGTCGGAGATCGACACCCTCGGCGCCTGGCTGCTCGAGCGGGCGTCGCGGCAGGCGACGCGGCCGGAGGCGGCGCGGATCGTCGGCGTCGCCGACCGCCATGCCGGGCTGATCGCCCAGGTGCAGCGGGTCAACCGGCGCAAGGTGATGGCGCCGCGGCCACCGAATGCCCTGATGCAGCGCCTCGACCAGATCGGCCGCTCCACCTTCACCGCCGCGGAGGGCGGCGTCGTGTTCCTGGAGATGCTGGGAGCGCTCGGCGATGCGCTGCTGCGTGTGTTGCGCCGCCCGAGCCGGCTGCGCGGCACCTCGCTCGTCTATCACCTGCACCGGGTCGGCTGGCAGGCCATTCCCATCGTTGCCCTCATCACCTTCCTGATCGGCGCGATCATCGCCCAGCAGGGCATCTTTCATTTCCGCAAGTTCGGCGCCGACGCCTATGTGGTCGACATGGTCGGCATCCTGGTGCTGCGCGAGATCGGCGTGCTGATCGTGGCGATCATGGTGGCGGGCCGCTCCGGCAGTGCCTACACCGCCGAACTCGGCTCGATGAAGATGCGTGAGGAGATCGACGCGCTCTCCACCATGGGGCTCGATCCCGTCGAGGTGCTGATCCTGCCGCGGGTCGCCGCGCTGGTGTGCGCACTGCCGATTCTCACCTTTATCGGCGCGATGGCGGCGCTGTATGGCGGCCTCCTCGTCAGCTGGCTCTATGGCGGGATGACTCCCGCGATCTTCATCGCGCGGCTGCGCGAAGCCATCTCGGTGACCCATTTCGAGGTCGGCATGATCAAGGCGCCGTTCATGGCGCTCGCGATCGGCATCATCGCCAGCAGCGAAGGGCTGCGGGTCAAGGGCAGCGCGGAATCGCTGGGCCGCCAGACCACGACCTCGGTGGTCAAGTCGATCTTCCTGGTGATCGTGCTCGACGGCGTGTTCGCCGTGTTCTTCGCCTCGATCGGCATGTGACCATGGCAAACGCTGCAGCCAGCCCCGCGATCCGCATTCAGGATCTCACCGTCGGCTTCGGCCGGCACATGGTGCTCGACCGCCTGTCGCTCGATGTGCGGCGCGGGGAGATCCTCGGCCTTGTCGGCGCGTCCGGCGGCGGCAAGTCGGTGCTGATGCGCACCATCATCGGGTTGCTGCGGCCGCGCGCGGGGGCCATCGAGGTGATGGGCCAGCCGCTCCGTCGCAACGGTGACAGCGAGGGGACGCGGCGAGGCATCCTGTTTCAGCAGGGCGCGCTGTTCTCGTCGTTGACGGTGCGCCAGAACGTCCAGTTTCCGCTGCGCGAGGCGGTGCGGATGTCGGAGCCGCTGATGGACGAGATCGCCACCGCCAAGCTGGAGATGGTCGGGCTGCGGGCCGAGGACGGCGACAAATATCCGTCCGAGCTGTCCGGCGGCATGACCAAGCGCGTGGCGCTCGCGCGTGCGCTGGCGCTCGATCCCCCCATCGTGTTTCTCGACGAGCCGACCTCGGGTCTCGACCCGATCGCGGCCGGCGAGTTCGACGCCCTGATCAAGACCTTGCAGCAGACCCTGGGGCTGACCGTGTTCATGGTGACGCACGATCTCGCCAGCCTGCGCACGGTGTGCGACCGCATCGCCGCGCTTGCGGATGGCCGGATCGTGGCGGTCGGCGATATCGATGTTCTGCTGCGGTCCGATCATCCCTGGGTGTCGGCCTATTTCCACGGCAAGCGGTCCCAGATGATGCAACCGGGAGTGAGCTAGGCATGGAAACCCGCGCGCCCTTCGCCGTCGTCGGCGCCTTCGTTCTGGCCGCGATCGTGGCCGTGTTCGGCTTCGTCTACTGGATGCACAGTGCCGGCGGCATCGGCACGCGCACGACCTATCAGGTTCAGTTTCACGGTCCTGTTCCCGGCCTGCTGGTCGGGGCGGCGGTCTTGTTCAACGGCATCCGGGTGGGCGAGGTGACCGGTCTTTCGCTGGCGGCGGATGATCCGCAGCGGGTCGATGCCGTGATCGCGGTCGGAGCCGGCACTCCGGTCCGCAGCGACACCCGGGTGGGCCTCGAGTTTCAGGGGCTCACCGGCGTGCCGGTGGTTGCGCTCCAGGGCGGCAAGGAGCGCGGCGCGGCTAGTGCGGTGACGACGCTGGTGGCGGATGCCGATGTCGGCCAGAGCATGACGGAGGCGGCGCGCAATGCCTTGAAGCGGGTCGACACCGTGCTGGCGGACAATGCCGAGCCGTTGCAGAGCACCATCGCCAACCTGAAAACCTTCACCGACGGCCTCGCCCGCAACACCGAGCGGATCGACGGCATCCTGACCGGGCTGCAGCGCATGGTTGGCGGCGGAGCGCCTGCGACGCCGAAGCTGACCTACGATCTGGCCGTGCCGACGACGTTTGCTCCCCAGCGCGGCGGCCTCAAGGGACGCTGGACCATTCCCGAGCCGACCGGCGTGCTGATGCTCGACACACGGCGGCTCCTGGTCGAACCGTCCGGCGAGCATCCGGCGTTCGATGACGCGCAATGGGCCGACAACATACCGAAGCTGCTGCAGGAGAAGCTGATCGAGAGTTTCGAGAACTTCGACCTTGGCCATGCGCCGCTGCGGGCGTCCGACGAGCCGCCCGACCATCAGCTGATGATCGGCCTGCGCCGCTTCCAGGTGACGCTCGAGCCGGCCGCGGCCGCGGAGATCGCCTTCTCGGCCCGTCTTGTCGCGCGCGACGGCCGGGTCGTGGCGTCCCGCCTGTTCCAGGGCAGCCGGCCCCTGGCGCGGCCCGACGCCGCCGCAGCGGTGGCCGCATTCGGCGAGGTTTTTCAGGAACTGGCGCGGATCCTCGTCGAGTGGATGGCGCAGGCGCCCGTGCCGGAGGGCTCCGGCAAGGGTTAGCGGGCAAGGGTTCGCGTCCGAATCTTGATCCTGGTCAATCCACCGGGTTCCAGGCTGGGTGAAAAGATGCGCGAAGGAGAGCCTGGTCCATCAGATGACGCAGATCGTGCAGACCGTCCGCGCCTATCTTCATGACGCGCTGGAGAGTTCGCCCCGCCAGGTGCGGGGCGGTCTCCTGGTCAGCCGGTCGATCGAGTTGATGATCGTCCTCAGCCTGACCGCGACCGTGCTCGACACGGTGCCGGCGCTGCATCAGGCCTATGGCGCGCTGTTCGACGGCATCGAGGACCTCAGCCTTGCGGTCTTCACCCTCGAATATGCGCTGCGGATCTGGATCGCGCCCCAGCAGGACATCCAGCACGGCCGCTCCGCCGCCGCGGCACGGCTGTCCTACATGCGCAGCCCGCAGGGATTGCTCGACCTTGCGGCCATCCTGCCGCTGTGGATCGCCCTGTTGGGCTTCCGTGAGCTGCAGATCCTGATCGTTCTGCGGGTGCTGCGGATCTTCAAGTTTAACCGCTACTCATCCGGCATGAGCTCGCTGCTCGACGTGCTGTGGAGCGAGCGACGGGCGCTCGGCGGCTGCCTGGTGATCCTGATGTGCGCCACGCTGCTGTCGGCGAGCGCCATGCATGTCATCGAAGGGGCGGTTCAGCCCGAGAAGTTCGGCACCATTCCGGATGCGATGTGGTGGGCGATCGTCACGCTCAGCACGATCGGTTATGGCGACGTGGTGCCGCTCACGGTGGCCGGCAAGATCGTCGCGGCGATGACCATCGTCAGCGGCCTGGTCATGATCGCGCTGCCGGTCGGCATCGTCGCGACGGCGTTTTCCGACGTGATCCATCGCCGCGATTTCATCGTCACCTGGAGCATGGTGGCGCGGGTGCCGCTGTTCTCGCACCTCACGGCGGGCGATATCGTCCATATCATGCAACTGCTGCGGGCCCAGCAGTTCGACCGCGGCGAGACCATCCTGCGACGTGGTGACCTGGCGCACGCCATGTATTTCATCGCCGAGGGCGAGGTCGAGATCGAGCTGGCGCCGGATGGCAACGGCCGGCGGGTGCGGCTCGGCCCCGGGCATTTTTTCGGCGAGCGGGCGGTGCTGAAGAAGACCCGGCGCACTGCGACCGTCACCGCCGTCTCCCGCACGCGCCTCCTGAGCCTGGATGCCGCTGACCTGCGCGGGCTGATCGCGCGCGATGGGTCGATCGCCGCCCATATCAACAAGGTGGCGCTGAGCCGCGGCGCCCGCCACGCGCCGATTCCGGCGACCGAACTGGAAGACAGCGATATCGGCTGAGGCCGCACGCGCCGGACGACACGAGGCGATCAGTCATGTCATGTACTGTCCGCCATTCACTGTCAGCGTCGCGCCGGTGATGTAGGAGGCCTCGTCCGCCACCAGGAAGGCGACGCAGCGCGCCACGTCGTCGGGGCTGCCCAGATGAGCCACCGGGATCGCCTCCTTGATCGCGGTCAGCACCTTGGGCGGAACGGCCGCCACCATGTCGGTCGCGATGTAGCCTGGCGCCACCGCGTTGACGGTGATGCCGCTGCGGGCGCTCTCCAGCGCCAGCGCCTTGGTGAAGCCGATAAGGCCGGCCTTGGCGGCGCTGTAGTTGGTCTGCCCGAACTGGCCTTTCTGTCCGTTGATCGAGGAGATGTTGACGATGCGGCCGAAGCCGCGCGCCCGCATGCCCTCGATGACATTGCGGCACATGTAGAACACGCCGGACAGGTCGGTGCGGATGACCTGGTCCCACTGTTCGACGCTCATGTGGTGCAGCGTCGCGTCGCGCGTGATGCCGGCGTTGTTGATCACGACATCGACCGGCCCGAGCGCGCGCTCGGTCTCGGCGACCGCGTGGCGGCACTGCTCGAAGTCGCCGACGTCGCAGCGCAGCGTCAAAACACCGAGCTCGCTGCGGCAGCGTTCGGCATGCGCTTCGTCGCCGGCATAGAATGCCGCGATCCGGTGACCTTGCTGCTGGAGATGGCGGGTGATGGCCAGGCCGATGCCCCGGGTGCCGCCGGTGACGATGGTGACGCGCGACATGTCGTTTGGCTTCCTTCGGGCTGATATGACGCCGTCATGACGCTGCGTTGACGGCGCGGTGGGCTCGGTTGCGCAGGTTAGTGGCGCGCGCGCATCGGGCGTTTGATCGGCGTCAATTCATCGCTGGCGCCGACGCTGAATACTCCGCGCGCATCGATCGGAGGCAGCCCATGAGTTCTGTCCACGCGGACGCGAAGGATCCCGATGTCCAGCCGGATGTTCCGCATGCCGCGGCCACGGAGCGCGGCGCGGCGGGAGAGACGGTCAGTCTGGTTCCGATGGCGGAGCCCGCCGCCGATGCTGGCAGGCCGGCGCCGCCATCAGTCATGGCGGCGCTGACGGCGGACACCTTCGATCGCCTGCTGCATGCGGCCATGGCGCGCTGGACCGGCGGTCTGTCGCCCGTCGCGCTGGCGCTGGCGTGGGGCGACTGGATCGCGCATCTCGCCGCGGCGCCGGGCAAGCGCGGCGAGCTCCTGGCGCAGGCGCTGCACGATCAGCGCGCGCTGGCGGCCGACGCCGTCAGGGGCGGTTCGCAGCCCTGGGGGGTGATCCGGCCGCCGCCGCAGGATCATCGTTTCTCGGCGCGCGAATGGCAGCTGCCGCCGTTCAACACCTTCGCGCAGGCCTTCCTGCTGGGGGAGCGGTGGTGGCAGGCGGCCACGACCGGCGTGCGCGGCGTGTCGCGCCGTCACGAGAACGTCATGGAGTTCGTCGGCCGGCAATGGCTCGACGTGTTTGCGCCGAGCAATTTTTTTTCGACCAATCCCGAGGTGCTGCAGCGCACGTTCCGCAGTGGCGGCGAGAACCTGGTGTTCGGATTCGAGAACTGGCTCGCCGACTGCCAGAAAGCGTTGTCGGGAAGCGCCGCGGATGGCGAGACGCCTGTCGGCCGGCGTGTCGCGGTATCGCCGGGCAAGGTGATCTATCGCAACGAGCTCATCGAACTGATCCAGTACCTGCCGACGACGGACAAGGTGCGGCCGGAGCCGATCCTGATCGTCCCGGCCTGGATCATGAAATACTACATCCTCGACCTCGCGCCGGAGAGCTCGCTGGTCAGGTTTCTGACTGACAGCGGTTTCACCGTGTTCATGATCTCGTGGCGCAATCCGGAGCGCGACGACCGTGACCTCGATCTCGAGGACTACCGCGTCAAGGGTGTGCTCAGTGCGCTGTCGGAGGTGCGACGGGTGCTGCCGGAGCGGCGAATCCATGCCATGGGCTATTGCCTCGGCGGCACGCTGCTGGCGATCGCGGTCGCGGCGATGCTGCGCGACGGCAGCGACTGGCTGCAGTCGCTGACCCTGCTCGCCTCCCAGGTCGACTTCACCGAGGCCGGGGAGCTGACGCTGTTCATCAACGAGAGCCAGATCGCCTTCCTGGAAGACATGATGTGGCATCGCGGCGTGCTCGATTCCCGGCAGATGGCCGGCACGTTCCAGATCCTGCGGTCCAACGATCTGATCTGGTCGCACATGGTGCGCAGCTATCTGATGGGCGAGAGCGAGCCGCCGAACGACCTGATGGCCTGGAGCGCCGACGCCACCCGCATGCCGTACCGGATGCATGCCGAGTATCTGCGTCACCTGTTCCTGTACAACGATCTCGCCGAGGGGCGCTACATGGTCGACGGCAAGGCCGTGGCCCTGTCGGACATCCGCCTGCCGGCCTTCGCGGTCGGCACGGCGCATGATCACATCGCGCCGTGGCCATCGGTGCACAAGCTGCACTTCCTCAGCCAGGCCGATATCACCTTTGTGCTGGCGAGCGGCGGCCACAATGCTGGCATTGTCGCGCCGGTCGGCGCGGCGGGCCATAGCTACCGCCTGCTGCGCAAGCGTGCGGACGAGCCCTATCTCGGGCCGGAGGAGTGGGTGAAGGCGGCACCGGCGTGCGACGGCTCGTGGTGGCCGGCGTGGACGGCATGGCTCGCGGCACGTTCGGGCGTCCCCTGTGCGCCGCCCCGGGTTGGCGCCGGCCCGGCGACGTCTTTCGACGATGCGCCGGGACGTTATGTGCTGCAGCGCTGATCGCCGCTGCGCGCGCCGCCAAGCGCGCGCATGCTGCGGGCGAGGGTGTCGCCGGGCGAGCCGGAGGCATCGATTGCGTGCCAGTCGATCGCACCGAGGTCGTAAGCATCCTGCATCCGCGCGATCTGCGGCGTGGCGTCGGAGGCGTCGTTTCGCCGCTGGCCGATGCGCTGGACGCGTGTCGCCAGGTCGGCGGAGAGGAACAGGCCGCTGAACGGCACGCCCAGCGCGCGGGCGGTATCGGCGATGGCCGCACGCTCGCTGCTTGCGGCGAACACCGCGTCGACCACCACGGCGTGGCCGGTGGCGAGGACCGTGCGGGCGCGCAGAGCAAGCTCGCGATAGATGCGCTCGGTCACCGCGGGCTGGTAGGCCGCGCTCGGCAGCCGCGCCAGTTCGTCGACGCCGAACAGCTGTTTGCGGATGATGTCGGAGCGCAAGAGCACCGCACCGGGCGCGGGGCCGATCCCTGCGGCGAGATCGCGCGCGAGGCGCGATTTTCCCGTCCCCGACAGCCCGCCGACGGCGACGAGGCTGGGCGGCACCGGGGCGATCAGGCGTCGGGCGAGATCGAAATAGCTGGTTGCCGCGCCGTCGTCGCATGCGACGGGGCGGCGGCGCAGCAGGACGTTGGCGCGGATCGCCGCGCGCAGCGACAGGAACAGCGGCAGTGCCGTGAGGCCTTCGATGCCGGCGTCCGGCATCAGGCTGAGGTAGCGGTTGAACAGGATGTTCGCCGCCTGCGCCTGTCCTGCCGCGAGCAGGTCCATCAGCGGGAAGGCGAGGTCATAGAGGATGTCGGTGGTGGCGAGCGCGGGATCGAACTCGATGGCGTCGAACAGCACCGGCCGGTCGTCGATCAGCGCGATGTTGGCAAGGTGCAGGTCGCCATGGCAGCGCCGCACCAGGCCGGCCTGCATCCGCCGCTCCAGCAGGTCCCGCAGCTGCAGGAAAGCGGCATGGCTGTCGTGGTCGAGGGTGGAGATGCGGTCGGCGGGAAACGCCGCCTCGGCCACGAACGTATCCGTGTTGGCGGTGATCAGCGCGGGAATGGCGGCGACCCAGCGCGCATCAGCCGCCGGCGGGGCGGAACGGTGGGAGGCGACGATCGCATCGGCCATCTGCGTGGCGAGGTGGGGCGGTAGTGGCCCGGCCGCGGCGAGATGATCGAGCGTCGCCTCGGAATCGAAGCGCTGCATCTCCACGGCCCATTCCACCGCCTCGCCGTCGCCGCCGATGTGCAGCGATCCATCGGTCGCGCGGGTGATCGGCACCACGCGCAAATAGATCTGCGGCGCGAAACGGCGGTTGACCTCGAGCTCCTGCACGCAGGCTGCCTTGCGCAGCGCCAGTGTCGAATAGTCGAGAAACGGAAAGCGGACCGCGCGCTTGACCTTGTAGGCGCGGTTGGCGGCGAGGAAGACGGATGCAGCATGGGTGTCGATCCGGCGTACCCCATGGCCGCCGTGATGGCTGGCATCGGCGAGGAAGGCGAACACCTCGTCCTGGAGGCCGTCTGGGACCGGCGTTTCGGTTGTCGCGGCGCGCATCGTCTTACGGCCGCAGCACGGCGGCGCCGAGCAGTTGCCCGCCGCGCATCGCGGCCAGCGCCTCGTTGGCGGCCTCCAGCGGGAAGGTGGTGGTCTGCACCTCGATGCCGGCCTGTGGCGCCAGCGCGAGAAAATCGAGCCCGTCACGGCGCGTCAGGTTGGCCACCGACATCACCTGCCGTTCCTGCCACAGCAGGCTGTAGGGAAACGACGGAATGTCGCTCATGTGAATGCCGGCGCAGACCACGCGGCCGCCCTTGCGCACGGCCCGCAGCGCCGCCGGCACCAGCGCGCCGACCGGCGCATAGATGATCGCGGCATCGAGCGGAACGGGCGGCGGATCCTCCGAGGCGCCAGCCCACGTCGCGCCGAGCCGCAGGGCGAGGTCCTGCGCCTGCCGGTCGGCGGCGCGGGTGAAGGCGTAGACCGAGCGCCCCTGCCAGCGCGCGACTTGCGCGATGATGTGGCCGGCGGCGCCGAAGCCATAAAGACCGAGCTTTTCGGCATCGCCCGCCATCACCAGCGAGCGCCAGCCGATCAGTCCGGCGCACAGCAGCGGCGCGATTGCGGCGTCGTCGCCTTGGTCCCCAAGCGGGAAGGCGTAAGCCGCATCCGCGATGGTGTGGCTGGCGAAGCCGCCGTCACGGGTGTAGCCGGTGAACAGCGGATGGTCGCAGAGGTTTTCCATGCCGGCGCTGCAGAATGCGCAATGGCCGCAGGTGCGACCGAGCCAGGGCACGCCGACCCGATCACCGATCCTGAGGCCCGAAACATCACGTCCGACACTCTCGATGCGGCCTACGATTTCGTGGCCGGGAATGATCGGATAGCGGATCGCCGGAAGTTCGCCGTCGACGACATGAAGATCGGTCCGGCAGACGCCGCAGGCGCTGATCCTGATGCGGATGTCCTGCGGGCCCGGTTCACGGTCCGCCACCTCCTGCAGGCGTAGCGGTGCTCCCGGGGCGCTCAAGACCATGGCTTTCATCACCGCCTCCGGCACGGATCGTGGGGATAGGCACGATCGGAATGGGACGTGTATCGCATCTCACCTTTCATCACATCACGTCGCGCGGCGTTTGACTTCCGTCAATTTGCCGCGCGCGGGACGTTGTTATCTAGACGTGCGGAGCCAGTTGCTCAGTTCCAGATGGAGGATGTCATGAATGTGAAATCTCTCATTCCCGTGAGCCAGGATCGCACCGCGCGCCGCAGCCTCAGCCCGTTCATGGCGCTGCAACAGGAGATTGATCGCCTGTTCGACGGCTTCACCCGTGGCTTCCCGACGCTGGCCAGCAGCGAACTGTTGCCGAGCATGGACGTCGCCGAGACCGACAACGAGATCGAGGTGACGGCCGAGCTTCCCGGCCTCGAGGAGAAGGACGTCCAGCTCAACGTCGTCGATAATCTGTTGACCATCCGCGGCGAGAAGAAGAACCAGCGCGAGGAAAAGGACAGGGATTATCACCTGATCGAACGCAGCTACGGCGCGTTCACCCGCACGGTACAGCTGCCGCCGGGCGTCAATGCCGACGCCATCAAGGCCACCATGGCCAAGGGCGTGCTCAAGGTGAGCGTGCCGAAGCCGGCGCCGGCCCAGGCCAGGAAGATCGAGGTCAAGCCCGCGGCATAACGCCGACACGTGCGCGAGGGGGCTTGCGGATGTCAGGCCCTCGCACCTCGCCGCCAGCCAGCGCGGCGAGGGCGTCCGCGGCATGGTTGTCGCCGATCCCGCTTGAGATCGTGGCCAGGCGCGCGGCTGTCGCCGGTCACCGTGCGCAGTCGCGTGCACATCGCCGAACCACCATTCGACCATCGCTGCCTTGCAGCCGATCATGCGGGTGCCCGCCCGCCGTCATGAATCGGCGCCCTTCGCCGTCGTAGGGCGCGCCATCCCGATCCGTCATCAGCTGAGCTTAAAACCACAATACGGTACATATGACCCGTATTGTGATTATTCAGCCACAGGCGCGGGAAATCCCGCCGCGCGGCCTGTCGCTGTCATTGTTGATTGTCCCGCTATTCAGTACGTTTGTACCGCGATACAATAAATCCTTCGGGGGGGAAATCAATGACTGCTTTACGGCGGACGGCCGCGGCATGCGCGGCGTCAGGGATGGTTGCTGCGCTGAGCAATGGTGCGGCGCATGCGTATGAGTTCGGTTCTTCAGGCTGGGCGCAGAAGCCCGGTCTCACGCTCGGCGCCGCCACGGCCGGTGCACCGCCGCCCGGTGTCTACATGTTCCAGCAGTTCGGCACTTATCAGGCGTCGCTGGTCGGGCCCGGTGCGCCCAACGTTGGCGGTGCGCAGACAAAGGTCCAGATCGCGGCGGAAGCGACCGGCTTCGTGTTCGTGCCCGGCTGGTCGTTCCTGGGCGCGACCTACAACGCGGTGCTGGTGCAGCCCGCGCTCATGGCCGGCATCGGATCGCCCATCAGCATCAGTTCCGCAGGATTGCACAACACCTATATCGTTCCGGTCGAGCTGAGCTGGAAGCTCGGCGACAGCGGCTTCTTCTTCAAGGCGGGGCTTGGCATGTACGCGCCGGATGGCTCGACCAGCGGGGCGAACGGCCTCGGCAATGTCGGCAATCCGTGGTGGACGTTCCAGCCGGAGTTCATCGTCTCCTACTTGAAGGATGGCTGGAATCTGACGGCAAACCTGTTCTACGAGACCAATACCCGCAGCACCGTCACCAACTACAAGAGTGGCGACGTCCTGCACGCCGAGTTCACCGCCACCCGGACCATCGACCGCTGGAGGGTCGGGCCGGTCGGATACTACGTCGGACAGGTGACCAACGATCAGTCGAGTGCGTTCTACAACGGCGCGATCAACGTCAACCGCTACAATTTGTGGGCTGCCGGTCTGCTGGTCGGTTATGATTTCGGTCCGGCGACCCTCAATGTCTGGGCCTTGAACGAGTTCTCCGCACATGCCTCAGGCGGTACAGCCGCGCCGGGCCAGGATGCGGCGAGCATCACCAGAGGCTATTCGGTCTTCGCCCAGGTGAGCTTTCGCCTGTGGGCGCCCGACGAGCCGGCGCCGCTCGCGCGGCCGTTGATCCGCAAATAGCACCCACAGCACGTCCTTGAGCATTCGCCGCGTTTTCCCTCCAGGTTTCGCGGCGGATGTTTTTTTCGTGGTCAAGACATCATCATGGCCACCGTGATACGGCCGCGCGATGCGACGATCACGCCGCGACGACGGATTTGCTTCTCCGAATAATGATGATGCCAGTGATGGCGCGGCTGCGCGCCGGCAACCGAGCCGCGCCGATGTCAGCCGGCCGCGTGCTCGGCAGCGCCGATATAGATGTGCCGGAGTCTGGGATCGGCGGCGATCTCGCGCGGCGTTCCCGTCAACGCGAAACGGCCTTGTTCGAGCACGTGGGCGCGGTCGGCGAGCGCCAGTGCCCGCTCGATGTCCTGCTCGATCACGATCAGCGTCATGCGGGCCTGCTTCAGCAGCGCCAGCGCCTCGTACAGCCTGTCCATGACGATCGGCGCAAGGCCGAGGCTGATCTCGTCGAAGATCACAAGGCGCGGCTGCGCCATCAGCGCCCGCCCGATCGCCAGCATCTGCTGCTGGCCGCCGGACATCGCCGTGCCGCCTTGCGTCCTGCGCTCGGCGAGGACGGGAAAGAGATCGTAGACGGCGGCGAGCCGCGCGCGGGCGGTGGCGCGGTCGGCGTGGCGGGCGGCGATCAGCAGATTGTCCTGCACGGAAAGCGCCGAAAAAATGCGGCGCCCCTCCATGCAGTGGGCGATGCCATGGCCGGCGATGCGATGCGGCGGCTGCCCGGTGATATCAGCGCCGTCGATCCGCAGCGTTCCGGCCGATGGCGCGATGGCGCCGCTGATGACGCGCGCGAGCGTCGTCTTGCCGGCGCCGTTGGCGCCGAGGATCGCGATGGTCTCGCCGGGCATGGCGGTCAGGTCGATGCCCTGCAGCACCTGCGCCTGGCCGTAGCCGGCGCGGATGCCGGCGAGCGCGAGCAGCGGCGTACCGGCAGATGAAGCTGTCATCGGGGCGGTCAGCGGCGCCAGCACCCGTGCCTCCGCGTCCGGTGCGGCGAGGTGGACGTCGTCGCCGGCGGCGGTCACCGCGGTCTCATTGGTCGTGCCCTGGCGGGCGCCGCTGCTGCCGAGATAGATCGCGGCAACCTTGTCATTGCCGAGCACCTCGTCGGTCGGCCCCTCGATCAGCATCTTGCCGAAATCGAGCACCAGGGATCGCCCGCAACAGGCGCGGACGACCCGCAGCACATGCTCGACGATCAGGATCGCGGTGTTGTCGTCACGGATGGACTGGATCAACGCGATCAGCTCGCTGATCTCACTGTCGACGAGGCCGGCGCCGACTTCGTCGAGCAGCACGATGCGCGGCTTCAGCGCCAGCGCGCGCGCGACTTCGAGGCGCTTGCGCCGCAGCAGCGGCAGGCTGTGCGCCGGACGCGTCGCGACGTCGAGAAGCCCGGTGCGCGCAAGCAGGGCTTCGCGCTCCTCGCGGGCGGTCTCGGCGCGGATGAACGGGGCGACGGAATACTGCGCAACTGCCAGATTGTCGGCGACGGTCATGTCGAGGAATGGACGCGGGATCTGGTAGGTGCGGCCGATGCCGGCGCGTGCCCGTTCCGCAGCGGGCAGCCGTGTGACGTCGCGGCCGTCGAGATGAATGGTGCCTGCGCTCGGCGCGAGCGCGCCGCCGATCAGGCCGATCAGCGTCGACTTGCCGGCGCCGTTGGGGCCGATGACGCCGGTGATGGTGCCCGGACGCAGGACGAGATCGACCTGGTCGATGGCGACGAGGCCGCCATAGCGCTTGACGAGGCCACGGGCGACGAGAAGGGGCGCAGCTTCCAGCGTTGTCATGGTGTGGCTCGCGAAGGGAGGGCCCGTTCGGCAAGGCCGACAAGGCCATGGGGCGCGAAGCGGATCAGGACAATCAGGATGGCGCCGGTGATGGCGACATGCAGTTCGGGATAGTCAGCGAGGGCTTCGCCGACGGCGACCACGAGCACCGCGCCGACCAGCGGGCCGAGCCGGCGGCCGACGCCGCCGATGACCACCATCGACAGCACGTCGATCGACCATTGCAGCCCGAACATGCCGTAGGGCTCGATCGCGCCGAGCTTGACCGCCTGCAGGCCGCCGGCCATGGCGGTCAGCGCGCTCGCCAGCATGAAGGCCGCGAGCTTGACGCGGAAGGTGCGCACGCCCAGCTGCGCCGCCGCATCGGCGTCGTCGCGCACGGCATGCATGATCACGGCGGCGCGGCTGCGCCCGCACAGCGTGGCGGCGAGCGAGGCGATCACCGCGAGCGCCAGCGCGTAGCGGAACAGGACGGGCAGGGCCGGCGGATCGTCGCGCAGGATCAGCCCGGTGGCGCCGCCGAACGCCGGGACGTTGATCATGGTCAGCCGCAGCAGTTCGGCCAGCGCCAGCGTTCCGACGGTGAAGTACAGGCCGCGCAGGCGGAACAGCGCCGGCGACACCAGCGCGGCAAGCGCGCTGCCCGCCACGGCGCAAGCCGCAAAGGCGAGCGGCAGCGGCAGGTCGAGATGGTTGAGCAGGCCGAACGCGACATAGCCGCCGAGCCCGACGAAGCAGGAGGTGCCGAGCGAGACGAGGCCGACCGAACCGGCCATCAGGTTCCAGCCCTGGGCCAGCACCAGGAAGATGCCGATACGAAAGCCGAGCTGCAGCCAGTGGTCACCGGCGATCGCGGGCGCGAACCACAGCGCGATCCCGGCGACGGCGAGCACGGCGATTTCGAGGGAGCCGTGCGAGGCCGAGGTCGACCACGCAAGAGCGGGACGGGCGGAGGCAGTTGAGGAGATCATGGGGGATGCCTGGGTCATGTGCGGCCCCTTGCCATGAAGCCGTCGGGGCGGAACGCCAGCACCAGAAGGAACAGCGCCATGCCGACGAGGTCGCGGTAGCCGTCGCCGAGCGTCAGGCCACCGACGCTCTGCAGTGCGCCGAGCGCGACGCCGCCGAGCAGCGTGCCGAGCACGTTGCCGAGACCGCCCAGCACGACGATCGCGAGGCTGTTGAGGAGATAGGCGCCGCCGCTCGACGGCGCGAACTGGAACGCGGCGCCGATCAGCGTGCCGCCGACGCCTGCGCAGGCTGCCCCCAGTGCAAACGTCAGCATCTGCACCCGCGCGACGTCGACGCCGAGCGTCGCGGCGGCGCCGGCGTCCGCCGCGCTCGCCCGCAGGTCGCGGCCGAACGCGGTTGCGGTCACCAGCCAGTGCACCGCGAGGATCAGCGCCACCGAGATGGCACAGCCGATCAGGTAGATCAGCGGCACGGTGACCGGGCCGATGGTGAGCGGCACGGTGGCATAGTCGCGGGCGATCGAGCGCGTGTCGGCGCTGAACGCCAGCACGAACAGGTTTTCCATGATGATGGCGACGGCGAACATCGTCATCATCTGGGCTTCCGCGCCGCGGCTCGCGAGCGGCGCCAGCAGCAGGCGGTACAGCGGCACGGCGAGACCCCCGACCACGATCGCCACCACGGGAAGGCCGAGCAGCGGATCGAGGCCGGTGGTCTGCAGCAGGTAGAGGCCGCCATAGGCGCCGACCAGCAGGAAGTCGCCGTGCGCGAGATTGACGAGCCGCATCACGCCGAGGACGATCGACAGACCGAGCGCGGTGAGGGCCAGCATGCCGCCCAGCAGGAGGCCGGCGGCGATGGTGCTGGAGACGATGCCGATGTCGGGCATGGTGCGAGCCTCGCGGGATCAGCGCAGCGGGAACAGGAAGTCGCCGGTCCTGGCGTCTTTCGGCCAGACGACGATGGTCTTGCCGCCCTGCCATTGCAGCGACACCACGGGCAGTTTCGCCGTGTGGTCGCGGTCGAACTGCACGGGCCCGACGACATAGGTCTTGTTGGTCTCGCCGATGGCCGCGTTGATCTTTTCGGGGTCCGTCGAGCCGGCCGCCGCGATCGCGTCGAGCAGGATCTGGGCGGCGGCGTAGGAGTCGGCGATGTGCTGGCTCGACGTCAGCCGCGTATCGCTTTCGAACGCCTTGGCGAGTTCAGCCGCGCCGGGATAAGGAAACGACGGATCCCAGTAGCCGCCGACCAGCACGCCGTCGGCGAGCTTGCCGAGCGCCTCGGCGAACTGCACCGGCTCGGCGCCCTTCTCGATATTGAGCACCTTGGGCGTGAAGCCGGCGGCCGCCATCTGCTTGCGGATCGCGATCGCCTGCGGGGTGATGGCGTCGACCATCACGATCTCTGCGCCCTTGCTCTTGGCCTCGGCGATGATCGAGGTGAACTGGGTATTGTCGACCGGGAAGTCGGCGTTCTGCACCACCTCGTAGCCGAACTCCTTGGCGAGCGCCGGCCAGATCTGGCCGCCGACCATCTGGCCGTCCGGGCCGTTGTCGTGCCAGATCGCGATCTTGCGGTTGGTCTGCGCGCCGAGGTCGGCGAGCGCCTTGAACTGCACCGCCGCGAGCTGTGGCTCATGGAAGAACAGGTCCCAGACATACTGCCACTTGCGCACCGCCTTGAACGCTTCGAGCGGATTGCAGCCGGTCACCATCGGTTTCCTGGCGCGCTCCGCCACCAGCGCGCCGGCATTGACCAGCGCCGGCGTGCAGGACCCGAGCATTGCCACCACGCGCTCGCGCGAGATCAGCGTTTCGGTGTTGGCCGCCGTGGCGTTGGGATCGGTCTTGTCGTCGCGGATCACGAGGCGAACCGGACGCCTGGCGCCGTCGATGGTGATGCCGCCGGCCTTGTTGACCTCGTCGACCGCGCGCTTGTAGCCCCATTGCTGGAAGCTGCCGAAGCCGGCGAGCGGGCCGGACAGCGGCAGCGATGCGCCGATGACGATGTCGTCGGCGGCGGCTGCCGGATGCGCGCCGATGACAGCTGCGGTGAAGCCGAGCGCGATCGTAGCCGCGCGAATGCGTGAACGCTGAAGCGTCATGTGTTTCCTCCTGTGATGATGAAAGCCGCCGGCTTGGGCCGGTCTTGGTGGAGCGATACGGGCCGTACGCGACGGCCCGTCGCAGGCGTTGCGGTCGGCTCAGAAACTGTCGTCGAGCGTGACGCGGCGGTACAGCGTCGGCAGCACCTCGGCGAGGTAGCCCATCTCCTCGACGCAGTGCTGATGCAGTCGTCGCGCGAAGGCGACGTCGACATGATCGGCGCGCATCTGCCGGATCTGGGCCTCGGGCAGCGTCACCGTCGGATCGCGGTGGCTGATCAATCCCAGCCAGAAGCGCGAACGCATCTCGCAGCCATAGTCGGTGTCACGTATCAGATGGGTCATGCGGCCGATCTGGATCGGCGCCTCGAGCAGTCCCGGCCGCGCGCACACCGCGAACATGCCGGACGCCTTGTAGCGCTCGGCGTCGAAGGTCTCCGTCGGCTCGTGGATGTCGATGCGCAGCTTGTAGAGCGGGCCGTCGGTGCCAGCGAGATACTCGTGCACGATGTGCGAGGCGCCGATGTAGCGTCCGTTCACGCGGTTTTCCCAGGCGCTGTAGACATGGTCGCGCGGATGCCACAGGCGGTACCACTCGATGTCGCCGAGCCAGGAGAACCACCAGTCGATCATCTTGGCGCGGCATCCGGGCATGCGGGTCAGGGCGGCGACCACCCACTTGCCGTCGTCGAGCTCCTGGTAGCCGGATTCGAACGGCAGGTAGCCTGGCTTGAGCATCTCATTGGCGTCTTCGAATCTCATCTGCTTTCTCCCTTTGTGGTCGGTGTGGTCGTTTCGAATGTGGCAAGTCGGGTTGAGTTCTATGTCGTCTTCGCCGCGGCTGACGCCTGCTGGACGAGCCTTTGCGCCTGACCCGCCTGCGTCGCCCTGGGGGATCTGGCGAGCAGCACTGTGAACAGCGCGGCGAACAGAAAGCCGACGGCGCAGAGGGCAACGCTGACGCCGAGGCCGTATCGCGCGGCGATGATGCCGAGCACGAACGGAGCGAGGGCGGAAATGCCCCGGCCGACATTGAAGCAGAAGCCCGCGCCGAGGCTGCGAATGCGCGCTGGATAAAGCTCGCTGAAATAGGATCCGAAGATGCCGGCGTAACAGAAGAACAGCGCGACGACGGGGCCCAGCCAGAACAGCAATGTCGTGTTGGCGCTCAGGCCATAGATCGGCAGCATCACGACTGCGCCGCCAAACGACCAGAGCAGGGCCGCAGGCCGCCCGATCTTGTCGGCGAGCCAGCCGAACGCCTGGTAGCCGACGAACATGCCGATGTTCAGCATGACCACGAACCACGACATGTCAGCGGCATCGAGGCCACGGTCTTTTACGAGATAGGTCGGAATCCAGGTGTTGGCGCCCCAGTAGCCGACAAGGGCCGAGGCTGAGGCAAGGGTGCCGAACAAGGTGGTGCGCAGATATTCGGGCGCAAACAGTTCGCCGACCGAGACCCGCTGCCGCCCGGCCGCGGAATGGCGTCGCTGCTCGCGCTGCTCTGCCCATGCCGCCGACTCCGGGACGAACAGCGCCGTATAGAGCGCGGCGACCACCGCGCCGAGACCACACAGGAACAGCGCCCGCCATCCGTAGCTCGGCAGAATGATCGAGGCGATGAATGCAGCGCAGCCAAACCCGATCGGCCAGGATCCCAGAACGAAAGCGGTTGCCCGCCCCCGCTGTTCGGCGGGCCAGGTTTCGCTGATGAACGCCGCCGCCACACCCCAGACACCGCCCAGTCCGAGGCCTGCGAGAAAGCGCAGCACCATGAGGTCGGTCCAGCCCCGGGCAAGGGCGATGGCGCCCGTCAGCACGCCGAAGACGACGAGGCTGGCGATCAGCGCCGGCCGCCGTCCATAATTGTCCGCGTACCACCCGATGACGACGCTGCTCAAACCGACGCCGGCAAGCGTCGCCGTCCCCAGCAGTCCCGCGTCGGACAGTGACAGATTCCATTCGGCGATGATGGCTGGCATCGCGAGCGCGAGCAGCATGAAATCCATCGCATCGAAGGCGTAGGCGAGAAAGCATGCAACCAGCACGTGCCATTTCACGGCCGGTCGCGCGCCTGATCTGTTGTCGCCGCTCATCTCGTTTCCTTCCCAATTGTCAGATGGCCGCAGCGTTTTCCGCTTCTCGGCCCTTCAGCAGTGTCAGAAGCCGACCTGGTCGCCGCCTTTCAGCGCCAGCATCGCGCGCGCCTCCGCCGGCGTGGCGATGGCGTGGCCCAGTTCTTCCATGATGCGCCGGATCTTGGCGACCTGCTCGGCATTCGAGGTCGCGAGCTTTCCCGGTCCGATGTACAGCGAATCCTCCAGGCCGACGCGGACATTGCCGCCGGGCATTGCGGCCTGGGTCGCGAACGGGATCTGGGAGCGCCCGGCGGCCAGCACCGACCAGTGATAGTCGGCGCCGAACAGACGGTCGGCGGTTTCCTTCATGAACATCAGGTTGCGCATGTCGGCGCCGATGCCGCCGAGGATGCCGAAGATGGTCTGGACGAAGAATGGCGGTTTGACCAGCTTGCGGTCGACGAAGTGGGCGAGGTTGTAGAGATGGCCGACGTCGTAGCATTCGTGCTCGAACCGCGTGCCGTGCTCCTCGCCGAGCATTTTCAGGATGCGCTCGATGTCGCGGAACGTGTTGCGGAAGATGAAATCGTCGGTGCCGCGCAAATAGGGCTCTTCCCAGCCGTACTTCCAGCTCTTGTAACGGTCGGCAAGCGGGAAGATGCCGAAGTTCATCGAGCCCATGTTGAGCGAGCACATCTCGGGTTTGGCGACCAGCGGCGCGGCGAGCCGCTGCTCCACCGTCATGCTGAGGCTGCCGCCGGTGGTGATGTTGAGGACGGCGTCGGTCGCCTGCTTGATGCGCGGCAGGAACTGCATGAACACCGCCGGGTCCGGCGAGGGGCGGCCGTCGGCGGGATCGCGGGCATGCAGGTGCAGGATCGCGGCGCCGGCTTCGGCTGCTTCGATCGCCTGGGTGGCGATGGCATCCGGCGTGAACGGCAGCGCGTCCGACATGGTCGGGGTGTGGATGCCGCCGGTGACGGCGCAGGTGATGATGACCTTGTTCGATCGCTTTTGTGTCATGGCTTGGGTTCCGTTGCGGAGGCGGGCGCGCCGAAGCTCGCCTTGAGATGTCGGGTCAGCCGCGCGCGCAGCGCGGCCTGCTGCTCGGGGCTCCAGCGTGCAAAGCCTTCGCCGCTCTTGAAGCCGAGGCGTCCCTGCGCGATCAGCTCGTCAAGGTAGGGCGAGGGCGTCGTGGCGCGGTCGAGCGCGGGAAAGACGTAGCCGTGGATGGCGCGGGTGAGGTCGAGGCCGACGAGGTCGGCGTTTTCCAGCGGACCGAGCACCGCGAGGCGGGCGCCGAAGCCGGACTTCACCACCTCGTCGACGGTCTCGGCGTCGCAGACGCCCTCGGCGACCAGTGCGATCGCCTCGCGCCACAGCGCATGCTGCAGGCGGTTGCCGACGAATCCCGCGACATCCTTACGGACCTCGACGGGCGTCTTGCCGACCTCGCGCAGCAGCGCCATCGTCGCCGCCACCGCATCGTCGGCGGTCTGCGGTGTCCGCACCACCTCGACCAGCGGCACGAGATAGGGCGGATTCCACCAATGGGTGCCGAGCGCGCGGCCGCGCGGGGTGACCTCGGCCATGATCTGGCCGATCGGGATCACCGAGGTGTTCGAGGCGAGGATGGCGTCGCGCGGCGCGGCGCGGGCGACGTCGGCAAAGATCTTCTGCTTCAGGGCGAGATCTTCCGGCGCCGCCTCAATCACCCAGTCCGCACCCGCGACGCAGGCTTCGAGTGTGTCGACCACGGTGACGTGCGTGAGTGCGTCGCCGCTGGCGCCGAGATCGTCCAGCGTGCCGCTGATGCGTGCGAGGATCGCGGAGCGGACACCGGGCAGGGGGTCGGTGATGGTGACGGTGTGGCCGGCGCGGGCGAACACCAGCGCGATGCCGTGTCCCATCAGGCCGCCGCCGAGAATGGCGATGCGTCGTGCGGTCATCGCTGTCATCCCGCCGTGTAGCCGCCGTCGGCGTAAAGAATGTGCCCGGTGTAGAAGTCCGAGGCCTTCGATGCGAGGAACAGCAGCGGGCCGGCGAGGTCGGCCGGTTCGCCGAGCCGCCCCTTGGGGACGCGGGCGAGGAAGCCTTCGCGCGTGGTGCGTGCGCGGTCGTCGTCGCCGAACATCCAGGCGGTCAGCGGCGAGCGGAACACGGTCGGCGCGATGGCGTTCACGGTGATGCCGGTCGGGCCCCATTCGCAGCCGAGCGCGCGGGTGATGCCGTCGACTGCCGATTTGGAGGCGCAGTAAGCGGTGTAGCCGGCGGGATGGCCGAGCAGGCCGCGCGCCGACGACATCAGGATGATCTTGCCGCCGTCGCCCTGGGTGAGCATCTGCGCGCCGGCGGTGCGGGCGAGCAGCCAGCTCTGGGTGACATTGGCGTCCATCACGTCGAGGAAACGCTGCGGCGCCATCTCGGTGATCTTGGCGACGTCGTTCTTGCCCGATGCAACGACGAGGATATCGAGCCGGCCGAAGCGTGCGACCGCTGCTGCGACGATCCCTGCGCAGGCGGCCTCGTCCGACGGACGCTGCGCAATCGTCTCGACCTCGGCGCCGCGGGCGCGGCAGTCGTCGGCAATCTCGGTGAGGGCATCGGCCTGGCCGGCGGCCAGCACGAGGCGCGCGCCGGCGGATGCGAGCGTGCGGGCGGCGACGGCGCCGAATGCGCCGGAGGCGCCGGTGACGATGGCGACCTTGCCGGCCACCGAGAACAGCGCCAGGGGATCGGTGGGAACGCTCATGGCGCCGGGCTCCGTGATGGATAGGGGATGATCACCAGCATGGTGCAGACATGGTTGGAGCGGTTGGCGATCTCGCGCACCTCGTTCGGAGGAATGGTGCAGGAATCGAGCGGCCTGAGCACGATCTCGTGCTCGCCGGCACGCACCGTCATCTCGCCGCTGAGCACGACGTAGACCTTTTCGAACGGCGTGGCGTCCGGGCCGGCGCCGCCGCCGGGCAGGAACTGGGAATAGCCCACCCACTGGTTGGTCGGGCCGCCGGGCTCAAAGCCCTGCAGGCGCAGGCCGACCACGCCGTGATGATGGGGCGCTTCATACGGCGCGGCGTCCGCGAACCGCTTGACGTGCATGGGCGTGTCCTCCTTCGCCGCTCCCGATGGGAGCGGCGTTGGTGTTGTCGTTGGCGAAGGCGTTCGGCGTTATGCCGCGAACGCCGTGCCCTTCTCGATGCGATAGCCCTGCGCACGGTCGATCATCGCGACGAGGCGGATGATGCAGCCGTCGCCGCGGTCCCAGTTCCACGGGAAGAACGCGAAGGTAACGCGCTTGTTGGTGACCGCGTCGAGATCGCCGCCGACATTCTCGATGCCGAGAATGCCGTTGGTGAACAGCTTGCGGTGCACCGGCTCCCACTCCGGGTGGTCGTCCTTCCAGTCGCGGCCGCCCGACCACTGCCGGTACTCTTCGGCGAGATGCGGGTGCAGCGGGCCGTTGCGATGCGGGCCGATCGCGGTCGCCAGCGGATGGTCGTTGGCCTGGGTGTCATGGCCGACGACCTTGACCTTCTTCTCGACGAACCAGTCGGCCGCGGAGGCAACGAAGCCCGGGCACTTGCAGAAATATTCCTCGCTGTCGCGGTACTTGTGATGCCAGCCGGTGTTGACGATCACGACGTCGTTGGGCTGCACCGCATGTCCTGCGGCCTTCTCGAGGTCGTCATAGGTGATCGGCTCCCACATTGCTTTGGGGATCGACACCACGATGCCCGAGCCAAAGAAGTGCGGCAGCGGCACCTCGTCGATGAACGGTGTGTCTTCCACCACATGGGCGGGCGCGTCGATGTGGGTGGTGTTGTGCATGCTGGTCGTGATGCGCTGCGACAGCACGCCCGACTTCGCCATGTAGTGGATGCGTTCGATCTTGACGTCTTCGAAATACGGCCAGTTCGGCGACTGGAAGCCGAAGCGATGGGAGAGATTGTAGAACTCCAGGCCCATCGGGTTGTCGAGATTGCTCTGGAATTCGATGCCGCGAATCTTCATCGCTGCGCGCTCCTTGTCGTGTCCTTGCGTGTCCATCCCGCCGGCCGCCAAAACGCCGCCGGGCTTCTTGTACCAAGATACAATGCATGTGTACCATATAGCAGTCAAGCGGCTGCGGCCGATTTGTTCACCGGCTGCGGGCGCGCTAATGCTTGCGCGACAGGACGAGGAGATTCTCTGTGAGTGTGCGGACGGACGACGACGACAAGGGGGCAGCGCTCGGCGTGCAGGTCATCGCCCGCGCGGCCAGTGTGCTGCGTGCGCTCGAAGGCAAGCCGGATGGTCTCAGCCTCGGCGAGATTGCCCGCGCGGTCGGCCTTGCGCGCTCGACGGTGCAGCGCATCGTCGCGGCACTGGCGAACGAGGACTTCGTCACTGAGGCGCAGCCCGGCCGCGGCGTGCGCATCGGCCCGGGCCTCGCCCGTATCGCCGCCTCGCTCAGCTCGAACTTCACCGACATCCTGCATCCTCATCTCGTCGCGCTGCGCGACGAGGTCGGCGAGACCGTCGACCTCTCGATCCTGTCGGGCGGCTCGGCGGTGTTCATCGATCAGATCCCGGGCCAGCAGCGCCTCGTCGCGGTGTCCGGCATCGGCGAGCGCTTCCCGCTGCATTGCACGGCGAACGGCAAGGCGATCCTGTCGTGCTTTGCCAAGGAAGATGCGGCGGCGCTGATCGACAAGAGCGTCACCGAGCACGCCGACTATCCGATCGCTGATCGCAGCCGCCTGCTGAAGGAGCTCGACGCCACGCGCCGCAAGCATCTCGCGTTCGATCTCGCCGAGCACGGCATCGGCATCAGCGCGGTCGGGACGGCGATGGTCGATCCCTTCGGCCGCCCGGTTGCGGTATCGATCCCGGCGCCGACCCACCGCTTCAATGCGGAGCGTGAGATGCTGTCCGCCGCGTTGCTGCGCTTTCGCGAGAAGTTGCAGTCGATCGTCGGCCGTTGATGCGGCCGGCGGGCCGGCCTTACTCCTCGCCGCCGGCCATGGCAGCGAGCTTGTCCGCCGCGTAGTTCTCGCCGATCGACAGCGCGCAGATCCGCGACAGCTGGATGTAGGGCAGGCCGGTTTCCTTGGCCCAGGCGTTGAACTGGTCCTGCACCCGTGTGAGATCGCGCTTGGAGGTGACGCTTTCGGCGATGTCGAGGCCGGCGTCGCGCAGGCATGTCACCACGTCCTTCGATGTCACGAAGCCGTCCCAGCCGAGAAAGCGCAGCAGCATCTGGCCGGTGTTGCCGCCGAGCCGGCTGCCGCGCTTGGTGAGCAGCTCCAGCAGCCCGATTTCGTTCGATGCCGGCCACGCCGCCAGCATGCGGCCGAAGCTGCCGTGCTCCCTGGCGATATCGCGCACGAACACCGCATTGCTGCGCACCGACATGATCTTGGCGCCATTGCGCACGATGCGCGTGTCCTTCATCAGGCCATCCCAGTAGTCATCAGGCTGTAACGACAGCCGTCCGGGATCGAAGCCGAGAAACGCCTCCTCGAAACCCTCCCACTTCGCCTCGATGACGCTCCAGGCAAAGCCCGCGGAAAACACCCGCTTGGTCATCATCGCCAGTGCGCGATCGTCGCGCAGCTTCGCCAGCGCCTTCACGTCCGGCGCGGGCGGCAGCAGCTTGGCGAGCGCCTTGGGGCCGCCTTTGCGCTTCTCGGCGCGGGCGCGAATGGTCTTGAACGATGGCACGATGAAGTCTCCGGTCATGCGGTCATGGTGGCGGGCGACGCGAGCCTAGGAGGCGCGGTCGTGGCCGTAAAGCGGAGCGGGATCAGGCGTGCGGAGCGGACGACGCGCGGTGTGGGTGGCCTTCATGCGCTGTGTATTGTCATATAGTGATAATCTTATAATATATTTGACATCTTGGTCTCCGAACGGCTCTCTGTGCGCACAACGTTTTGTGCAGGGAGGCCGTTTCAAGGTGAGTCAGTTGTCCAATTCCGATCGCGCGTTTCTGCTGACTGCCTACGAGGAGATGCTGCGCATCCGCCGCTTCGAAACCGCCTGCATCGAGCTCAGCACCGAGAAGGAGCCGCGCATCGCCGGCTCGGTTCACACGTGCGCCGGCCAGGAGGCGGTGCCGGTCGGCGCGCTCGCGGCGCTGCGTGCGGACGACCAGATGGTCGCCACCTATCGCGGCCATGGCTGGGCGCTGCAGAGCGGCATCGGGGCGGAGGAACTGCTGGCCGAGCTGTGCCACCGCGCCGCGGGCGTCAACGGCGGCCGTGCCGGCTCGGCGCTGGTGATGGCGCCGGAGCGGCGCTTCCTCGGCGAGAACTCCATCGTTGGCGCCGGCGTGCCGATCGCCTGCGGCGCGGCAATGGCGGCGGTGAGCGAAGGCTCCGACCGCGTCGTCATCGTCACCTTCGGCGACGGCGCCACCAGCCAGGGCGCGCTGCACGAAGGCCTGGTCTTTGCGGCCAGCCGCAACCTGCCGGTGATCTTCGTCTGCGAGAACAATGGCTGGTCGGAGATGACCCCGATCTCCGGCATCGTGAAGGTCGACCGTCTCGCCAAGCGCGCCGGCGGTTACGGCATCCGCGGCGTGTCGATTGACGGCACCAATCCGCTGGCGGTGCGCGACACCGTGGCCATGGCAGCCGCAGAGGCGCGCAAGGGCGGCGGCCCGGCTTTCATCGAGTGCCATGTGCCGCGGCTGTGGGGCCACTACAACCGCGATATCGAGCACTATCGTCCCAAGGACGACCGTCAGGCCGCCGGCCGCAAGGATCCGATCGCGCTGCTGGAGGCTTCGCTGGTTACCGATGGGGTTGCGAGCGCCGACGAACTCGCGGCGATCGCCGCGCGCGTCACCGGCGAGATCAATACCGTGATCGACAAGGTGACCGCGCTGGAGGCGCCGCAGGTGGCTGAAGCGGGGCGCCATGTGGTCGCGCTGCCGGTCGCAACGCGGGCCGCGGCCGATGCGGCCGCCGAGACGCGCGAGATCACCTATGTGCAGGCTGTCAACGAGGCGCTGCGCGCGGAGCTGACGGCGCGGCCGGAGATGCTGCTCTATGGCGAGGATGTCGGCCATGCTGGCGGCATTTTCGGTGCCACGCGCTACCTGCAGCGCGACTTCGGCGCGGCCCGGGTGTTCGACACGCCGATCGCCGAGAGCGCCATCCTCGGTTCGGCGGTGGGCGCTGCGATGTGCGGCCGCCGGCCGGTGGTCGAGATCATGTGGGCCGACTTCATGCTGGTCGCACTCGACCAGCTGATCAACCAGGCCGCCAATGTGCGCTATGTCACGCAGGGGCGCACCACGGCGCCGCTGGTGGTGCGGGTGCAGCAGGGTGCGACGCCGGGCTCGTGCGCGCAGCACTCGCAATGCCTCGAGGCGCTGCTCGCCCACATTCCCGGGCTGCGGGTCGGCCTGCCGGCCACCGCCCAGGATGCCTATGCGATGCTGCGCGCGGCGATCGCCGACGCCGATCCCTGCATCATTATCGAGGCAAGATCGCTCTATCAGGTCAAGTCGCAGGTCGCGCTGGGTGGGCCGGTCGAGCCCGTCGGCAAGGCGCGGCTGGTGCGCGAAGGCCATGATGTCGCGCTGGTCGGCTGGGGCACCATCATGCCGCACCTGATCGCGGCGGCCGAGACGCTGCAGCAACAGGGCGTCAATGCCGCGGTGCTTGACCTGCGCTGGCTGTCGCCGCTCGACGAGGAGGCGCTGGCCGCGACGGTGCGCGGCTGCGGCGGTCGCGTGGTGGTCGCGCATGAAGCCAACCTCACCGGCGGCTTCGGCGGCGAGGTGGTGGCGCGGCTGCAGGAACTGTGCGGGTCGATCCAGTTCCGCCGCGTCGGCGCCCCCGACGTGCGCATGCCGGCATCGCCGGTGCTGCAGCGGGCGCTGCTGCCCAATGCCGACACGGTGGTGCAGGCGGCGCACGAGGTGCTCGCGACGACGGGAGCGAGGGCGAAGGAGGAGGCTTGATGAAGAAGCGCGGCGGAAGTGCGGTGGCGCCACCGGATGCGCCGGTAGACGACAGCATGCCCCGGCAACGCATCAATTCGGTGGCCCGCGCGGTCAACATCCTGCTGGCGATCTCGCGCAGCGAGCAGGGGTTGACCGTGAAGGAGATCAGCGACGCGCTCGGCATCGAGCGTCAGACCACCTATCACCTCGTGCACACGCTGGCGGCGATGAACATGATCGCGCGCGACGAGCAGCGCCGCTATCAGCTCGGCTTGCGCGTCGGCAGCCTGACGGATGCGTTCCAGCGCCAGTTCTCGGCGCCGGATTATCTGCGGCCGCTGGTGCGCGACCTCGCCACCGCGAGCGGCGAGACCTGCTATGCGGTCGGCTGGTGGCAGGGCGAGATCGTCACGCTGGCGGTGGTGCGCGGCACCTCGGCGATTCAGGCCGCCGAAGTGCCGCACGGCCAGTATGGCGACGCCCATGCCCGTGCCGCCGGCAAGCTGCTGCTGGCGTTCGCGCCGTTCTCGCGCCGCAACGACTACCTGCAGCGCCATCCGCTGCGCACCCGCACCGCCAACACCATCACCGAAGTCAAGCGCCTGGATGCGGAGTTCGTGCGCATTCGCGACCAGGAATACGCCGTCGACGACGAGGAGTTCGCGCTCGGCGTCTGCTGCATGGCGGTGCCGCTCGACGGCGGCGGCGCCCCCTTCGCGCTGGCGCTGTCGGCGCCGGCCGACCGCTTCCGCGAGCGCTTCGACAGCTATCTGCAGAGCGCGCGGCGCATCGCCAATAACAATCTCGAACCAACCAACATCTAGTCGGGACGAAACATGCTCAGCTACAGGACCAGTGACGACATCGCCGCGCCGTTCGGCAACTACAATCATGCGGTCGAAGTGCCGCCGGGGGCGCGGGTGCTGCATCTCGCCGGCCAGGTCGGCGCGCGGCGCGACGGCACCATTCCGGATAGCCTGGAAGAAGAAGTCCGGCTGATCTTCGCCAACCTCGAAAGCGTGCTGAAGGCGAGCGGCATGGCGCTGTCCGACCTCGTCAAGCTGAACTACTTCGTCGCCTCGACCGATCATCTCGCGACGCTGCGCACGGTGCGCGACACCATCCTCAAGCCGCCCTATCCGGCCGCCTCGCTGGTGATCGTCAAGGCGCTGGGACGGCCGGAGTGGCGCATCGAGGTCGACGGCATCGCCGCCAAGGTCGGAGCGTGACGCCGATGCGCAACGATCTGCACGTTCAGGACATCAGCCTGCATCTCCATCCGCAGACCAACCCGCGCGCCCACGAGACCCGTGGCCCGCTGATCATGGCGCAGGGCAACGGCGCGCGCGTCGTCGACAGCGACGGCCGCGAGTACATTGAGGGCATGGCGAGCCTGTGGTGCGCCTCGCTCGGCTTCAACGACGCGCGGCTGGCAGCGGCCGCCGCCACCCAGTTCGCGACGCTGTCGACCTATCACACCTTCAACCACCGCTCGAACCAGCCCTGCATCGAGCTGTCGGAAGCGCTGCTGGCGATCGCGCCGATCGCGCCGGCGCGGGTGACCTATACCAACTCCGGCTCGGAAGCGAACGACTCCATGATCAAGCTGGCCTGGCTCTACCAGGCAGGGCGTGGCAAACCGCACAAGCGCAAGATCATCTGCCGCCGCGGCGCCTATCACGGCAGCACCATCTTCGGCTCGGCGCTCAGCGGCCTCGACCATGTGCGCGGTCCGCTGGTGCCGTCCGCCAGCGAGATCCTGTTCACGGATACGCCGCATTACTATCGCCGGACGCAGTCTGAGCAGTCGCGGGCGGCGTTCGTCGACCAACTGATCAACAATCTCGAAGCGCTGATCGTCGCGGAGGGCGCCGACACCATCGCCGCGATGATCGTCGAGCCGGTGATGGGGGCGGGCGGCGTCATCATGCCCCCGGATGGCTATTTTCCGCGGCTCGCCGAGCTGCTGCGTCGCCATGACATCCYGCTGCTCAGCGATGAGGTGATCTGCGGCTTCGGCCGCACCGGCCACTGGTTCGGATCGCAGGCGTTCGGCTTCACGCCGGACATGATGTCGGTGGCCAAGGGCCTGTCGTCGGGTTACCAGCCGATCGGCGCGGTGGTGCTGTCGGAGGCGATCTTCGCCGCCGTCGCGGACGAGGCTGATCGCATCGGCACCTTCGGTCATGGCTTCACCTATGCCGGCCATCCGGTGACCAGCGCGGTCGCGCGCGAGACGCTGAAGATCTACCAGGAGATGGACCTGATCGGTCACGTCCGTCGCCGCGCAGTGCCGTTCCAGCAGCAGCTGCAGGCGTTCGCCGATCATCCGCTGGTCGGCGACGTCCGCGGCATCGGCCTGCTCGGCGCGCTCGAACTCGTTGCCGACCGCCGCGCGCGCACGCCATTCGCGTCCGGTCTTCGGGTCGGCCCGCGGGTGGTGGAGAGTGCGCTCGCCCACGGGCTCATCGTGCGCAGCCTTGGCGACATCATCGCAGTCTGTCCGCCGCTGATTATCGCTGAAGCCGACATCACCGAGCTGTTCGCGCGGCTGACTCGCGCGCTCGACGACGTCGCAGCGTCGCTCGCCGCGGACGAGCAGTCTTCCAAAGAGGTTCACTGAAGATGTCCAATGATCCCCTCGACCTCGACGCCGTCGGCCAGGCCGCGCTTGTCGTCGCCAAGAAGATCTCGCCGCGCGAGCTGGTGGATGCCGCCATCGCCCGGATCGAAGCCGGCGACGGGGCGATCAACGCCGTCACCCAGCGGCTGTTCGAGGATGCCCGCGCTGCGGCGGATTCCGACCGGCATCACGGCCCGTTCCGCGGCGTGCCGTTCCTGCTGAAGGACTTCTACTGCCATATGGCAGGCACGGCGACGACCGGCAGCACGCGCCTGCTGAAGGACAATGTCATCGACCATGACAGCGAGCTGATGCGGCGCTACCGCGCGGCCGGCCTGATCACGGTCGGCAAGACCAACACGCCCGAGCTGGTGTCGATGGGCACCACCGAGCCGAGCTGGCGCGGCGCCACCCATAATCCCTGGAATCTCGACCACACCCCGGGCGGCTCGAGCGGCGGCGCCGCGGCGGCGGTCGCGGCCGGCTTTGTCGCCATGGCCCATGCCAATGACGGCGCCGGCTCGACGCGCATTCCCGCAGCATGCTGCGGGTTGTTCGGGCTGAAGCCGTCGCGCGGACGGATCACGCTCGGTCCGGACGTCGGCGAATCCATCGGCGGCATCACCGCCGAGCATGTGGTGACGCGCTCGGTGCGCGACAGCGCCGCGCTGCTGGACGCCACCAGCGGCGGCCTGCCGGGTGATCCTTACGTGGCGGAGCCGCCGCGGCAGGGCTTTCTGGCCGCGACACGGCAGCCGCCGAAGCGGCTGCGCATCGCGGTGTCCGAGACGCCGCTCTACGCCGCGAAGATGGATGCCGAATGCGTCGCGGCGGTGCGCCGGACGGCAAAGCTGTGCGCCGATCTCGGCCACGACGTCGTGGAGGCGCGTCCGAAAGTCGATGGCGATGCCTTTCGTGCCGCGGTCGAGACGTTCTGGCCGATGACGGTGACGCGGGCGCTGTCGGTGCTGGCGGTGCAGCGCAACTGCACGGCCGCGTCGCTCGCCGCGGAGCTGGAGCCGTTCAACCAGTACCTGTTCGAGCAGGGCAGCCGGCGCAGCGCCATCCAATACCTGGCGGACCTGTCCTTCTTCCAGGCCGTGACGCGCACCTTCGGGCAGTTCTTCACGGACCATGACGTCTGGCTGACGCCGACGCTGGCGTTCGTGCCGCCGCGGCTCGGTTATTTCGACGCCGCGCGGCTCGGCGGCCCGGAGGCCTACCGCCGGGTGATCGATTCCTTCGCCTTCACCGTGCCGGCCAATGTCGCCGGTCTGCCGTCGACGAGCCTGCCGCTCGCCACCTCGGCCAGCGGGCTGCCGATCGGCATCCAGATCACCGGCCGCCTCAATGACGAGGAGACGCTGTTCGCGCTGTCGGCGCAGCTCGAGCAGGCCGCGCCGTGGACTGGCCTCGCGCCGCGGGCCGCAGCCTGATCGTCAAACAAGTAAAAAGGGGGAAACATGACACATCAACTCTCGCGTCGCGCCATGCTCGGCACCGTGCTTGCCGGCCTCACCGCGCTGGCGCTGCCGGCGCGCGCCGCCACCGACAAGGTGCGCGTCGCGTTCATCGATCCGCTGTCCGGGGGCGGGGCGATCGCCGGCGAGCACGGCGCGCGCCATTTCCGCTTCCTGATCGACAAGATCAATGCCGCCGGCGGCGTGCTTGGCGGCACGCCGCTCGAGCTCGTCGTCTATGACAACAAGAGCGCGGTGCAGGACACGCTGATCCAGGCGCAGAAGGCAATCGACGCCGGCACTCGCATCATCGTGTCCGGGTTCGGCTCGAACGTTGCGCTGGGGCTGTCGGACTTCCTGCAGAAGCACAACAGCCGCAACCCCGAAGCCCAGGCGATGTTCCTGAACTACGGCACCATCGATCCGGCGCTGACCAACGAGAAGTGCAGCTACTGGCATTTCCGCTTCGATGCCGATGCCGAGATCAAGATGCACGCGCTGACGAGCTTCATCCGCGACCGCAAGGAGATCAGCAAGGTCTACGTGATCGGCCAGGACTATTCCTTCGGTCAGGCGGTGCGCGCCTCGGCGCGCCGGCTGCTGGCCGAAAAGCGTCCGGATATCGCCATTGTCGGCGATGAGCTGCACCCGCTGCTCAAGGTCAACGACTTCGCGCCCTACATCGCCAAGATCAAGGCGTCGGGCGCGGATTCCGTGATCACCGGCAACTGGGGCCAGGACTTGGCACTGCTGCTCAAGGCGGCGGCGGATGCCGGCCTCAAGGTCGACTGGTACACCTTCTATGCGGGGCTTGCGGGCAGCCCGACCGCGGTGCGCCAGACGGGCCTCGATCATCGGATCTATCAGGTCGTCGAATGGCATTCCAACGTGCCGGGCAAGGAGATGCAGGATCTCAATGCCGAATTCCGCTGGCGCTATGACGGCAAGGGCTGGTGGTACTTGCGCGCCAAGACCGCGATGGACATGCTGGTGAAGGCGATCGACACCGCCAAGGCAGTCGACGCGGCGAAGATCTCCGCGGCCATGGAAGGAATGCGGATCAAGAATGCGCTCGGCGCCGAGGTGTGGATGCGCAAGGACGATCACCAGGCGTTCCAGGACCTCTATGTCGCCTCGTTCGGCTCCGGCGTGCCGGTGGACGAGGAGGGCACGGGATGGGGCTGGAAGACGGTCGCGACCATCGCCGCGGCGGATACCCTGACCAGGACCGTGTGCCAGATGGACCGGCCGAGCTGATCGTCGTCTGATCTCACCACCTTTTCTGTCATTCAGCCGATCGCGCGGCGAGGTCGCCGCGCGCGAGGGAGCGCGCATGCTCGAATTCCTGACCTTCTCGGTGCTCAATGGCGTGCAGTACGGCCTGCTGCTGTTCCTGCTCGCCAGCGGGTTGACGCTGATCTTCTCGATGATGGGCGTGCTCAACTTCGCCCATGCCAGCTTCTACATGCTCGGCGCCTATTTCGGCTTCCAGGCGAGCCTCAGCCTCGGCTTCTGGCCGGCGCTCGTGGTGGCGCCGCTGGCGGTGGGCGTGCTCGGGGCGCTGGTTGAGCGCTTCGGGCTGCGGCGGGTGCATCGGCTCGGCCATGTCGCCGAGCTGCTGTTCACCTTCGGCCTCGCGTTCGTCATCGACGAGGTGGTGGTGATGCTGTGGGGCCGCACCCCGGTCGACTACCGCGTGCCGGCACTGCTCGACGGCCCGGCGTTCATGCTGTGGCAGACCAGCTATCCCGCCTACAAGCTGTTCCTGCTGCTGGCCTCGGTCGCGATCTTCGCCGGCCTGCTGATGTTCCTCACCCGCAGCCGGGTCGGGTTGATCATCCAGGCATCGCTGACCCATCCGCAGATGGTGTCGATGCTCGGGCACAACGTGCCACGCATCTTCATGGTGATGTTCGGCGCCGGCACCGGCCTTGCCGGGCTCGCGGGCGCCATCGCCGGGCCCGCGCTGGTCACCCAGCCATCGATGGCGGCGCTGCTCGGGCCGATCCTGTTCGTGATCATCGTGCTCGGCGGGCTCGGCTCGCTGACCGGCGCGCTGATCGCTTCGCTCGCGGTCGGCCTGATCCAGACCTTCGCGGTCGCGGGTGAGGTGTCGATCGCCGACCTGCTGGCGCGCGTCGGCGTCACGCTCGGCCACTCCGAATGGTTCGGCAACTTGTGGCACGCGACGTTGGCGCAACTCGCGCCGGTCATTCCCTACCTTCTCCTGGTGCTGATGCTGCTGCTTCGGCCCGCCGGCCTGATGGGAGCCCGAGAGACATGAGCCAGTCCACCTCCATGCCGATTCCGGCTGCCGGCAACGGCACGCGGCGCGGCGCCGTCCGTATTCTCGGCCCCTGGGTCTGGACGGCGCTGCTATTGCTCGCGCTGCCGCGCCTGTTCCCCTCGACCGGCGCCCTGGCGACGCTGTCGCTGATGGGCGTCGCGGTGACCTTTGCGCTCGCCTACAACATGCTGCTCGGCCAGACCGGCTTGTTGTCGTTCGGCCACGCCATCTACTACGGCCTCGGCGGCTTTCTCGCCGCCCACGCCATCCTCGGCGCGGCCGCGGCAGGGGTGCGCATTCCGTTGCCGCTGATGCCGTTGGCGGGGGCGTTCACGGGGCTGGCGTTCGGCGCGCTGTTCGGCATCGCCTGCACCAAACGTGCCGGCACGGTGTTTGCGATGATCTCGCTGGGGTTGGTGGAGCTGGTCACGGCGCTGGCGCTGGTGATGACCGGCTTCTTCGGTGGCGAGCAGGGCATCGCCTTCGATCGCACCCGGATCGCGCCCTTCCTGGGCCACCGCTTCGGCTCGCAGCTCGAGGTCTACTACCTGATCGCGGCCTGGACCTTCCTCGCGGCGGCCGCGATGTATTTCGTCACCCGCACGCCCTTCGGGCAGCTCTGCAATGCGGTGCGCGAGAACCCGATGCGGGTCGAGTTCCTCGGCTATTCCACACGCACCATCCGCTTTCTGGCGCTGTGCCTGTCCGGCCTGTTCGCCGGGCTCGCCGGTGCGCTCGCCGCCATCAATCTGGAAGTGGCGTCCGGCGCGATGCTGGGCGGCCAGCAGTCGGGTCTCGTGCTGCTGATGACCTATATCGGCGGCGTCGGCCAGTTCGCGGGGCCTGTGGTCGGCGCGATCCTGATCACGCTGCTGCAGGTGTCGCTGTCCGACATCACCGGGGCGTGGCAGCTCTATTTCGGCCTGCTGTTCATGCTGGTGGTGACGTTCGTGCCCGGCGGCCTCAGCGGGCTGATCGTGCTGCACGGGCCGCTGCTGCGTGCCGGGCTGCTGCCGCGCCTTGCCGCGCCCTACGCCAAGGGCGCGATCCCGCTGCTGCTGACCGGCGTCGGCGCGAGCCTTGCCATCGAGCTCGCCTATCGCCTCACCATTGGCAGGGCGACCGGAACGGCGCTGCAGATCGGTTCATGGCAGATCGACGCCACCGCGCCGGTGCCCTGGATCGTGGCTCTCGCCGCGTTCGCGCTCGGCGTCGTGCTGCTGCGCCGCTTCGGGCCGGCGATCACAGCCCGCGTGGCCGACCTGCAGGCCGATGCGCTCGCGAGGCTGCCGTCATGACCGACACCATTCTCGCCCTTACCAATGTGCAGAAGAGCTTTGGCCGCACCGCGATCATCCGCGGGCTCGATCTCGCGGTCAGGCGCGGCGAGCGCCATGCCATCATCGGCCCGAACGGCGCCGGCAAGTCGACCACCTTCCACCTGATCTCGGGCCGGCTGCGGCCGACCGGCGGCGACATCCATCTCAACGGCGAGCGCATCGATGGCCTCAGCCCGAGTCTGATCAGCCGCCGCGGGCTGTCGCGCAGCTTCCAGATCACCAGCCTGTTTCCGCAGCTCTCGGTGTTCGAGAACCTGCGCTGCGCGGTGCTGTGGTCGCAGGGCACGGGATACTCGTTCTGGCGGCCGATCGCCTCGCTCGCCTGCGTGCGCGAGCGCACCATCGAGGTGCTGGAGCTGATCGGGCTGGCGCATCGCCGCGATGTCCCCGCCAGCACCCTCAGCTATGCCGAGCAGCGCGCGCTGGAGATCGGGATGGCGGTCGCCGGCGGCGCCGAGGTCATCCTGCTGGACGAGCCGACCGCCGGCATGAGCGCCTCGGAAACCGTGCAGGCGGTGGCGCTGATCCGCAAGGCGACCGCCGGGCGGACCTTGCTGGTGGTGGAGCACGACATGGGCGTGGTGTTCGACCTCGCCGACCGCATCTCGGTGCTGGTCTACGGCCAGGTGATCGCCACCGACACGCCGGACAACGTCCGCGGCAACGCCGCGGTGCGCGAGGCCTATCTCGGAGACCTGCACTGATGCTCGACGTCGTCGATCTGCATGCCCACTACGGCAAGAGCCACATCCTGCAGGGCGTGACGTTCCATGTCGGCCCGGGAGAGATCGTGGCGCTGCTCGGCCGCAACGGCGTCGGCCGCTCCACCACGGTGAAGTGCATCATGGGCGACGTGCCGCCGGAGGGCACGATCCGCTTCAAGGGCGAGGCGATCGCCGGCCGCCGGCCGCACGAGATCGCGCGCCTCGGCCTCGGCTACGTGCCGGAAAACCGTGATGTGTTTCCGGCGCTCACCGTGCGCCAGAATCTCTTGCTCGGCGAGAAGCCGGGGCGGCGGGAGGCACGCTGGTCGATCGACGAGATGTTCACGCTGTTTCCCAATCTGGAAGCGCGCGCCGATACGCCGGCCGGCGTGCTGTCCGGCGGCGAGCAGCAGATGCTGACAATGTGCCGCACGCTGATGGGCGATCCCGACCTGATCATGATCGACGAGCCGACCGAAGGGCTGGCGCCCAAGGTGGTGGAGCAGGTCGGCTTGTTGCTGCGCGAGATCGCGGCGAAGGGCATCGCCATTCTGCTGGTCGAGCAGAAGCTCGCCATCGCGCTGACCATCAGTCATCGCGTCTACGTGATGGGCCATGGCCGCATCGTGTTCGAGGGTACGCCGGCGCAGATCAGGGACAACGAGGCGATGCGGCGCGAGTGGCTGGAGGTCTGAAGCCGCCCGCGCCTTGAAATGAAAGCTTGAGCTGAAACCCTGGACCGAAATCCGCCTCAGGCATCCATGCCGCGCAGCCGCTGGCGGTTGCGCAGCACGATCTGGCGCGCGCCGGAGAGGCCGAGCACGCCCTCGTCCTGCAATTGCGACAGCGCCCGCGACACGGTTTCCAGCGTCAGGCCGAGATAGTCGCCGATGTCGCGGCGGCACATCGGCAGCGCCATCATGCCGGCGACCGCAAGACGGCGATCCATCTCCAGCAGGAAGGTCGCGACCCGCTCCATCGCGGTCTTGCGGCCCAGCAGCAGCATGTGGTCTTCGGCGTGCCGGAGGCTGCCGGCGGTCATGCGCAGCAGGCCGCGCACCACCTCGACGTCGGTCATCGCCGCCTGTTCGAGGCTCTTGCGCTTCACGAGGCGCACGGTGGTATCGATGATGGCTTCGGCGGTGAGGCGGTGGGTCGCACCGGTCTCCAGGCCGAACACGTCGCCGGGCAGGTGGAAGGCGCCGATCTGGCGGCGGCCGTCGGACAACAGCTTGTAGCTGCGCACCGCGCCGCTGACGACCTGGTAGACATAGTCGGCCGGCTCGTCCTCGCCGTAGATCTCGGCGTCCTTCTTGTAGGCGAACTCGGTGGCGATGAGGCCCGCATGGCCGGTGACAGCGCCGAACTGATCGCCAGGACGCTGGCTGCCGAGCGCGAGGCTGCCGGTGGTGGGGCTGATCGGTTGGGGGAACATGGCCATCTCCTGAATGCGGTCGATGGCGTAGCGTAAGCGAGGGACGGGAACTGGAAAATTTCGCCTCTTATCTTAGGGGCCAGCCCCTAAGTAATGATCCGGAAGTGATGTGGTATCAGCCTTCCGTGTCTGGAGCGGTTTGCCGAATCGCGCTGCGCAGCGTGGCGGCAAGGCTGTCCTCGAGATGGGGCTTCATCAGCACGGCGTGGATACCGGCGGCGCTGGCCTTGGCGGCGATGCCGTCGTCGGGAAAGCCGGTGATCAGGATGACCGGTGCCTGGACCGTTGTCCGCAGCCGGGTGGCGAGATCAAGGCCGTTCATCGTCTCCATTTTGTAGTCGATCACGAAGCCATCGGCCTTTCTGACGGCGTCCGAGTTGAGCAGCGCCGGGCCGCTGCGGAAGGTGCGGACGTCGAAGCCCTCGGTTTCCAATAGAAACCTCAGCGAACTCAGCACGGCGGGATCGTCGTCAACCACGTTGACGCGGATCGCGAGCGGTGAGGCGGCCGCCACAATATCTTCCACGCGAGGCTGGGAACCCATGAGCTGCATGACGGTATGATAAGGCGCTACACGGGGCGTACTTTGACTTGCCTCAAGGACCGGCAGAAAAACGTCAGTGACACATCTTCGATGGCTTGGCCATCGCCGCCAGAGCCAGATCCTCGCCATCGACCGACAGCGCGGCGTCGTCAACGGCCGCGTCGGACAGGCGGCGGGCGATCGCGGCCAGCTGGATCGACGTCTGGGGGCAGCTGACGGTTTCCGCAAGCGCGAGACATTCGGCCGCGCATTCCAGGGCGATATCGGACAGATGCATGGGGGCCTCCTCGCCGTTTGGTTGAATATATGCCCGTTTCAGTTGCGTGATTTGAGATGGATCAAGCCAGCCGGCACTGCGCGCCGCGGGGAGGGGCGCGGCGCTGGCGGCGCTGTTCAGCGATGGGCCGTTCGAGGTCGCGGATTTCCGCAACCGGACCCCGGCGGCGGCGTGGCGGCTGCCGGCCGCTCAGGGCTTGAGCAGGCCGCCGCGAATGGCGAAGCGCACCAGTTCGGAGACGCTGTTGGCCTGCATCTTGGTCATCACGTTGGCGCGATAGACCTCGATGGTGCGCGGGCTGATGTCGTAGTCGCGCGCGATCTGCTTGTTGGAGAGCCCTGCCACGAGGCCTTCCATCACCTGGCGCTCGCGCGGGCTGAGGCTTGCGATCCGCGCGACGATCTCGGCGGTGGCGGCCTCGTCCTGGGCGTTGCTCTTGCCGGCGACGAGCGCGGCCTCGATCATGCCGATCAGCCGTTCGTCCTCGAACGGCTTCTCGAGGAAGTCGAGCGCGCCGAGCCGCATCGCTTCCACCGCCAGCGGAATGTCGCCGTGCCCGGTCATGACGATGATCGGCAGCGCCTTCTTCGTGCCCTTGAGGCGCTTGAGCAGCTCGATGCCGTCGATGCCCGGCATCCGCACGTCCGACACCACGCAGCCGAACGCCACCTCCGGCAGGGCTTCGAGAAAGCTGCTCGCCGTCTCGAACAGGGTCACCTGGAAGCCCGCGGAGCCGAGCAGGAAATCCAGCGAGTCCCGCATCGCCGGATCGTCGTCGATGACATAGACGTTGCCGCTACTCATCGCGGCCTCCGTTCGATGCGGCCGGCAGCGTGAAGCAGAACGTCGCGCCTCCAGCGGCATTGGTCATGGCATGCATGCGCCCTCCATGCGCCTCGATGATGGAACGGCTGATGGAGAGGCCGACGCCCATGCCATTGTCCTTGGTGGTGAAGAAAGTCTGGAACAGGTTTTTTTCGACCTCCTCGGCGAAGCCGTGGCCGGTGTCGGAAATCTTCACCTCGATCATGTCGTCGGCGGCGGGGGCATTGCTGGCCACCAGTTCGCGCCGCGGTGACCTCGCCATCGCCTCCAGCGCATTGCGGAACAGGTTGACGAGCACCTGCTGCACCTGGACGCGGTCGACCAGCACGAGGTCGTGGATCGGATCGAGGTCGAAGCGCAGCAGCACGCCCTGCTCGCGGGCGCCGGTAAGGCCGAGCGCGCCCGCCTCCTCGATCAGCTTGGCGACGCTTTCCACCCGCCGCTCGGATTCGCCGCGCGACACGAAGTTGCGCAGCCGCCGGATGATCTGGCCGGCGCGGATCGCCTGCTCGGCGGCGCGGTCGAGCGCGGTCTCGATCTTGGCGACATTGGGATCCTCGCTGCTGGCGAGCAGCCGGCGCGAGCCCTTCATGTAATTGCTGATCGCCGACAGCGGCTGGTTGAGCTCATGGGCCAGGGCCGAGGCCATCTCGCCCATGGCGCTGAGGCGTGAGACATGGACGAGCTCGGACTGCAGCTCCTGCAGACGTGCCTGGGTCAGCTGGTGCTCGGTCAGGTCGCGCACGAAGCCGGTGAAATAACGCTCGCCCTGCGAGGTCATCTCGCCGATCGACAGGTGCATCGGGAAGGTGGAGCCGTCCTTGCGCCGGCCGCTGACAATGCGACCGATGCCGATGATGTGGCGTTCGCCGGTGTTCTGGTAACGCTCGAGGTAGCGGTCGTGGCGGCTGCGATCCGGCTCCGGCATCAGGATCTTGACGTTCTGGCCGATCGCTTCCGCGCCGGTATAGCCGAACAGCCGCTCGGCGGCGCTGCTGAACGACTGCATCAGGCCACGCTCGTCGATCACGACCATCGCGTCCGGAATGGTGTCCAGAATCGAGCGCAGGTGGCTTTCTCTGGTTCGCAGCGCGTCCTCGATTCGCTTCTGCTCATCGATGTCCAGCACCACGCCACTCAGCCGCGGCTGCCCGGCGGCATCGTGGGTCAGGCCGCCCTGGACGCGGACCCAGTGGCCTCCGGCATTCTGGAGGCGGTATTGCAGGTCGAAATTGTCGCCGCCGTCCCGCAGCCGTGCGATGGCCTGCTCGGTGCGATCGCGGTCGTCGGCCGACAGCAGCGACAGGAACAGGGCATAGGTCACCGGCTCGCCGCCGGCGATGCCGAACAGGCGGCGGGTGGTGTCCGACCAGGCGAGCCGTCGGGTTGCGAGGTCGAACTCCCACAGGCCGACGCCGGACAGATCGATCCCCCGGTGCAGCGGGTTGTCGCGGAATGTGTCCCCGAATGGTGAGTCCGTCGGCAAGTGCTTGAGATCCCCCGCACAATCGTCGCAGCCGGGCCGCGTTGATTTGCTGGCGGATTATCCTCCAGGTGGCGGAGCGGGCTCAAGAAAAAAAAGGCGCCGCGCCGGCTTCAGGCGCGACGCACGAGGTCGGAATGATCGTCCCCTGGGAGCAGCCTCAGCTGGCTCGTGCCTGAGCCTCATCCTCGGCGGAGTTCACGTACATGCCGGACATCGGATCGACCCAACACAGGTGGTCATGGACTTCCCTGACGCCGGCGATGTTTTCAGCCGCCACGATGCAGGCGCGCCGCGTGCGATCGTCGGTGATGACGCCATGCAGGTGGACGACGCCATGACGGGAGGTGACGCTGAAGCCCAGCGGGCGCCAGTCGCTGCGGTCGATGGCGTCGGTGAGCCGGCGCTCGATGTGGGCGTCGTCGGCCGTCGGGTCCGGCACCTGCCGCGCCAGGCTCGCCACCGCCCGCAGCACATTCGCCCGCGTTACAATGCCGACAATGCGGCCATCGCGCAGCACCGGCAGCCGCTTGACATGCTTGGTCTCCATCAGCTCGACCGCGTCGGCGAGCGGCGTGCTCTCGGTGATGGAGAACGGGCTCAAGGTCATGATCTCGCCGACCCTGCGGCCGCGCTCATGGACGAAGGCGTCGGCTTGCTTGCCCGGGCCGATGAAGAACTTCAGCCAGCGGTTCTGCTTGCGCTGCGTGCCGACTTCGGCCCGGCGCAGGAAATCGCCTTCCGAGACGATCCCCACCAGTTGTCCGTCGGACGCGACGACCGGGAGGCCGCTGATATGATGCCTGAGCATCAGGTGAGCCGCCTCGACGATCGGTGTGTCGGGGCCGACAGTCACAACGTCGCGTGTCATGATGTGATGCGCGTGCATGGCCAGGCTCCTGTGATCGGCTCGTTGTGCGGACGCTCGTGTCCCGGTTCGCAAGTCTTGCTGGTGTCCTTGTCGAAGCCGAAGTTCGCGAGAGAACTCGCCGCGAAACCGAGCGGACTTCGGACTCGGAACACTAGCCGACAACCGCCAGGCGCCGCTTGATGCAGGTCAAACAGGCTGCCTGACGTGTGCCCCGGTTCCACCGGTCGGCGCGGCCGGACTGCGCCATAGTCGGACGGTATTATGGCCGGGTGCGTGGTGTCGTGAGATCGGGTGTCGCGGGATCGGGTGCCGTGAGATTGACGGAACGGCTGATGTTCCGCTTCTCCCAATAGAGGCTCGCATGACGCGAGCGATGAAGGGCCCGCGCGCATCCGCGCCTTTTGACCCAGATCAATGATGTCCGCCGGGCCAGTTGAACAATCATTCGGACAAAAAATCGGGAGGTCTCGCCATGAGCGATGGCATTGCAGGACAGGTGAGCGAGAGCGGTTCGGCGGCGCTCGAGCAGTTCACGCGGCCGGGGCGCCAGGCGGTCGATTTCGCCTTCGAGCTGCAGAAGGCCTGTCTCGACGAGATGGCGCAGGCCGGCGACGAGGCGCTGGAGCGGTTGCGATCGGAGATGGAGATCGGCGCCGAGTTCATCGCACGGATGGCCTGCGCGCGCTCGGTCCATGAGATCGCCTCCGCCTTCAGCGATTGCGGCGGGCACCAGGCCGACGTCCTGCGCCGCGACAGCGAACGGATGCTGCGGCACGGCCAGCGGATCTGTGAGCGGGCGTCAAAACTGCTGTCAGGCGCCGCCCGGCAATAATTTCCGCTCCAGCGTGGCCTGGCCGCGTTCGCGGCCGGGCTTTTCTTTGACCTCGATCAATCCGCGGCCGCCGCCGCCGGTGCAGCCTGTCGAGGCTGCCGGAGCGTCCGGCCGAGTCGCGACCGGGAGATGCCGTTGTACCGTTTTCTCGACGAAACCGTCGCCGATCACATGACCCGCACGGTGAAGACCGCGTCGCGCGCCGAAACCATGGCCGAGCTGCAGCGGCGCTTCGACGCCGATGACTTCAACACCTACCCGGTGGTGGAGGACGGCGAGGTGGTGGGGATCGTCACCAAGTTCGATTTCCTGAAGATCTTTTCCATGACCCCGGCCCGCCTGGTGCCGCGTTATGATGACCTGATGAAGGTGTCGGTCGGGGAGGCGATGACCTACGAATTCATCTACGTCACGCCGGTGACCCGACTGACACGGGTGCTGCAGCTCATGGTCGAGCATCGCATCCGCAGCGTTCCGGTGATCCAGGGCGAACGCGACCTGGTCGGCATCATCTCGCGCGAGGATGTGATGCGGGCGCTGCACCTTTGCGAGGGCCGGTAGAAGGTCGCCGCGTGCCCGCGCAGGTTGAGCAGGATCAAGATGGCGCCGCCTGCCGCACGGTAAGGTGACGGCGGACAAGGAGACGTGATCATGCCCGTGCAAGACATTTTCCTTCCGCTCGCCAGCCATCTCCGGCCATCCGCGGACGCGCTGGGGACGTGTGCTGCGATTGCCCGTTCGCTCGGGGCGCATGTTGCCGTGGTCGCCGTCGACACCGCCATCGCCGCAGCGGCGCATCCCTTCCAGGCCGCCAGCCATTTCGTCCGTGACGCGACGCTCACCCCCGAGCGCAGCAGCGCCGATCCGGACAGCGCTCTGAACCTGTTCCTGGCCGAGGCCCGGCGTCGCAGCGTGCGCTGTGAGCATGCCGTGATCCGCGGCACCATCGACACCGCGCCCGCGATGCTGGCGGAGGCCGCCAGGCTGCATGATCTGACGCTGCTGCCGGTCGGCTCGCACGACAGCGCGCTGGAACAGACGCAGCTGGCGCTGCTGTTCTCATCCGGCCGGCCGCTGCTGATCTTCCCGCAGGAGCAGGCGGCGGCGCTGCCGATCACGTTCGACCGGGTGGCGATTGCCTGGAACCGCAGCGCGCAGGCGGCGCGTGCGGTTGGCGACGCGCTGCCGCTGCTGCGGACTGCGACCCATGTGCAGATCTTCACCGCGACCGATCGTGCCACCGAACAGGATGCGGCGTCGGGCAACGCGCTGGTGCGGCATCTCGGCGAGCACGGCATCGCCGCGACATTCGAGACCATTGCGCTGGCGGGCAGCTCGGTGGGCAAGGTCTTTGAAAGTTATGTGAAGGCGAACGCCAGCGATCTGCTGGTCATGGGCGGCTACGGCCGGTCCTGGTTGAAGGAATTTACATGGGGCGGTGCGACGAATACGATTTTGGAAGGCCCGCCTTGCTGGGTCCTGATGTCACACTAGTGTCTCGCAGGCGCGTTGCATGGCGCGCAATCGCAGAAACTTCACGTTCCGCGCACTCCTGCCGCCGATCTGACGTCGCTGGATCAGCCCGTTTATCGAATTATCGAAGTGCGTCGCGGAGGTTGCCGCGATGTTTCACGGATTTCGAAACGCGAACCACTGGCGCTGATGTTGAATCAGGATATGGTGCGGCTTCGGTTCAGTCCGCGCTGTGAGATCGTGGTGCAATGTCGGTTTATCGGCTGAGCAATCTGCTGTCGCCTCGCTCTGTGGCTCTGGTCGGCGCCTCGCCGCGCGCAGGCTCGCTCGGACGCGCCATCCTCGACAACATCCGCGCTGCGGGCTTCGAAGGCCCGATCGGCGTGGTCAACCCCGGCCATCGCGAGATCGCCGGGTTGCCGACCGTCGGCCGCCTCGCGGACCTTGCCTTCGTTCCCGAACTGGTGGTGATCACCACGCCCGCCGCCGCGATCCCCGGCCTCGTCGCCGAGGCGGGGCAGAAGGGGGCAGCGGGCGCGTTGATCGTCAGCGCCGGCCTTGGCCGCGGCGTGGACTCGCTCAGCGACATGACCGAACGCACGGCGCGCAAGTATGGCATGCGGCTGATCGGTCCGAACTGTCTCGGCATCATGATGCCGAACGCCCGCCTGAATGCCGGCTTTGCCGCGCACATGCCGCAGCCCGGTGGTCTTGCGCTGATCTCGCAGTCCGGTGCCATCGCCGCTGGCATGGTGGACTGGGCGGCGCAGCGCCACGTCGGCTTCTCGGGAATCGTCTCGATCGGCGATCAGCTCGACGTCGATATCGCCGACCTCCTCGACTACTTCGCACTCGATCCGGCGACCCAGGCGGTGCTGCTCTATGTCGAGGCGATCAAGGACGCCCGCAAGTTCATGTCCGCGGCACGCGCGGCGGCACGGATGAAGCCGATCGTCGTGGTCAAGTCCGGACGGATGGCCCAGGGCGCGAAGGCCGCCGCCACCCACACCGGCGCGCTGGCGGGCTCCGATGCGGTCTATGATGCGGCCTTCCACCGCGCCGGCATGCTGCGGGTGTTCGACCTGCGCGAGCTGTTCGACTGCGCCGAGACGCTGAGCCGCGCCAATCCGCCGAGAGGCAAGCGCCTCGCGATCCTGACCAATGGCGGCGGCATCGGCGTGCTCGCGATCGACCGCCTGGCCGAGCTTGGCGGCCTGCCGGCGACGATCTCCGCTGAACTGCGCGCGCAGCTCGATCCGGTCCTGCCGGCGACCTGGTCGAAGGCCAACCCGGTCGACATCGTCGGCGACGCCAACGCCGATCGCTACGTCGCCGCGCTCGGCCCCCTGCTGGCCGACCCCGGCAACGATGCCGTCCTGGTGATGAACGTCCAGACCGCGGTGGCACCCGCCGGCGAGATCGCGACCAGGGTCGCAGACCTCGTGCGCGCCGAACGAACCCGGCGGCTCACGGGCAAGCCGGTACTTGCGGTGTGGGTCGGCGCCAGCGAGGCGGTGTCGGAGACCCTCAGCGCCGCCTCGATCCCGAGCTATCCGACCGAAGACGACGCCGTGCGCGGCTTCATGCATCTCGTGCATCATCGCGACGTGGTGGAGATGCTGTCGGAGGTGCCGCCGAGCCTGCCCGGCGACTTCGTGCCCGACGTTGCGGCGGCGCGCCGCATCGTCGACGCCGCCATCGCGGACGGGCGCCAATGGCTCGACCCGGTCGAGGTGGCGCAGGTGCTCTCGGCCTACCAGATCGCGATGGTGCCGACCGTGCCGGCCGCCGATCCCGACGAGGCGGCGCGGCGGGCCGGGGAATTTTTCGCCCGCGGCGAGACCGTGGTGCTCAAGGTGCAGTCGCGCGACATCGTGCACAAGTCGGACGTCGGCGGCGTGGTGCTGAACCTGACCAACGCCGAGCAGGTCCGCGCCGCTGCGGTTGAAATCCTGGCGCGGGCGAGGGCGAAGCGGCCGGATGCGCGGCTTGCCGGCGTCATCGTGCAGCCGATGGTGGTGCGCTCCAAGGCGCGCGAGTTGATCCTCGGCATCGCCGATGATCCGACCTTCGGCACCGTCATCGTGTTCGGCCGCGGCGGCACCGCGGTCGAGGTCATCAACGACAAGGCGCTGGCGCTGCCGCCGCTCGATCTTCCGCTGGCGCGCAATCTGGTCGGCCGCACGCGGGTGTCGCGGCTGCTGCAGGGCTATCGCGATGTCCCGCCGGCGAAGCCGGACGAAGTGCCGCTGACGCTGGTCAAGCTGTCGCAGCTCGCCGCCGACCTGCCACAGATCCGCGAGCTCGACATCAATCCGCTGCTCGCCGATCATCGCGGCGTGCTGGCGGTGGACGCCCGCATCGCGGTCGGCACGCCGGTGCGCAAGTTCGCGGGGTCCGGCCACATCAACTTCGCGCTGCGGCCCTATCCGTCGGAGTGGCAGCGCACCATCGTCGCCAAGGACGGCTGGCGGCTGCACACCCGGCCGATCCGACCCGACGACGCGCCGCAGATCCGCGACTTGCTCAGCCATGTCACCATGGAGGACCTGCGGCTGCGCTTCTTCGCGCCGATCAAGGAGTTCTCGCACCAGTTCATCGCCCGCCTGACCCAGCTCGACTATGCGCGGGCGATGGCGTTCGTCGCCCTCGACGAGGCGAGCGGCGAGATGGTCGGCGTGGTGCGCATCCACTCCGATTCGATCTACGAGAACGGTGAGTACGCCATCCTGCTGCGCTCCGACATGAAGGGCCGCGGCCTCGGCTGGGCGCTGATGCAGCTGCTGATCGACTATGCGCGGGCGGAAGGGCTTGCCCGGATCTCGGGGCAGGTGCTGCAGGAGAACACCGTGATGCTCGACATGTGCCGCGAGCTCGGTTTCAAGGTCGTGACCGATCCGGCCGACCCTGAACTCTGCGACGTGACGCTGACGCTGAAGCCCGGCAGGTGATGGAGGCCGCCGATGCGCGCGGGCTTGTCCCGCACGCATCCTGTCGCGGCGTCACAGCCGCGTGGTCGAGACCACGCGGAAGGTGTGCAGGGCGCCGTTGTCGCGGATCGATACGTACTCGCCGGCAATGAAGCGCTCGTCGGTGAAATGATAGCCCGCCTCGTCCGGCAGGTGCGTCTCGTCCTCGTAGTGGAACGTCCAGGATCCGCCGGGACGGTGGACAAGATGGCCGGCAGTCTGTTCGCCGCCGGGCCGCAGGCGCACCACGCGGCAGGCCTCGCGATGCTCCTTCCACTGCGCCGGATCGATCCGGCCGTCGGCGCCGAGCGGCGCCAGCAGCACATAGGCGATGCCGTGCTCGCCCTCGGGGTGTCCCGCTTCGCGCGCGAGCTCCAGGCGGATTTGCCGGAAGCTCGGCGGCAGCGAGGCGTTCAGGATCGGCGGCAGGCCGGAGGTCGCATGTGGATGTCGCATGGTGGTGTCTCCTCGCGGCAATTGTCAGCCCGGCTCGGCTTTCGATGCCTTGGGCCTCGTCAGTTGCCGGACGATGGCCGTGAGCAGCGGCACCAGCAAAGGCAGCAGCGCGCCCTCGAGCGGATGGCGCATGAAGCCGCTGACCTCGGCGTGCAGGCCCTGGGCCTCGCTCTGCAGCGCATCGATCGCGCTGTCGTGGATGTCGTTGGCGAGCGCGAGCTCGCGGGCCGCCGGCCCGCGCGATGCCGCCACGAAGATCACCGCGGCGATCACGAAGTTGATGGCGCCGAGCGCGGCAGCGGCGACGATCGCGCTCCAGACCTGGACCAGCGCGAAATAGGCGGCGAGCTCGAGCATCAGCAGGCCGAACGCGGCGATCAGGGCGGCGAATGCCTTCATCCCCAGGCTCACCAGCAGGTGGCGCAGGCGGATGTCGGCGATGATGCGGTCGGCACGCCACAGCGCCCGCAGGTGGCGCGCGATATTTTCGGAATTCACGTTACGCTCTCCTCAGCATGAAACCGACCACGACGCCGAGCGCGAAGGCGGATGCCAGCGTGGTGATCGGACGCTCCGCGACCATCTGTTCCATGTGGCTCTGTTCGCCGGCCAGCGTCTGTCCGAGGTCGTCGAGCGCGGATTTCAGCTGCTTCGACAGATCCTCGAACGTGTCACGGGAGGCGCCGGCGATCTTGTCGCGCCTGTCGCCGATCACGCGGCTGATGTCGTCCTTGAGCGACTGCAGTTCGCTCGTCAGGTCATGTGTCTGCAGCATGAGGTCGGCTCCCGGTCATTGCACGGATCTGGGCACCTTAGCCCGCGGTCTTGCGCTCCCATTGACCTGCGTCAAACGGGCGCGCGGGACCGCGTCACTCGAGGCTTTTGAGAAAAGCCAGCAGATCGTTGATCTGGTCGGGGTCGAGCTGGAATGCCGGCATGGTCGGATGCCCGGTGTAGATGCCTTCGGCGAATGCCTCCGACAGCGTCTCGATCGGGTAGCGCTGATGCAGCGTGCGGAATGGCGGCGCGATCTTCAGCGGGCTGTCCGTCACCTTGTCGATGGAATGACAGCGCGCGCAGTTGGTTCGGGCGAAGGTCTGGCCGCGCTGCGCGGCGGGGGAGGCGGCGAATGCGGGCGTGCCTGCCGGCATGGCCAGGAGACCCGCGAGACCTGCGGCAAGGAGGGCGGTGGAACGGAACGGCATCACGGCGGAGCCTCGCGATTCGGCTGAAGATTCAATGCGCCACCCATATTCCATGGTCGCCACCCCCGCGACTTGACGTGGGTCAATCGCGTGATGGCGGGGCGTTGCCGCCACCTCGATGCGGCCCGGCGGCGCGGGTTTGATCCGGATCAAGGCCGGCGCGGCGCACTGGGGCATAGTGCAATCGAAGCGGAGGTGCGCCATGCTGCTGATCGACACCCTGATTGTGACCGCTGCGTTGCTGTTCATGGTCGCGGTTTTCGCCTGTGCGCTGGTCGGAAAACCGTCGACTTCAGTCATGCCGAATGGCCCGGAATGGCCACGGCGCAAGCGCCGCGCGTTCTGACAGCGCCGTCGCGATCGTCTTGAAGGAATTGCAGAGTGTCGATGAGCGCCGTCGTTCGCCGTCATGCCGAGCGGCAGGTGCCGCGCTATACGTCCTACCCCACCGCCGCCGAGTTCGCGGCCGACGTCAGTCCCCTCGATCATGAGCGCTGGTTGCGGCAGATCGGCACCGATGAGCCGGTGTCGCTGTATCTTCATGTACCGTATTGCAGGGATATCTGCTTCTACTGCGGCTGCCATGCCAAGATGGCCCGTCGTGACGACGTGGTCCGCGACTACCGCGACGCCCTGACGCAGGAGATCGCGACCGTCGCGCGGCTGCGGGCGGCACCGCTGGCGGTGGCGCGGCTGCACTGGGGTGGCGGCACGCCGAGCATTCTCGGCGGCGAGGGGCTGGCCAGGGTGGTCGAGGCGCTCGACCGGCATTTCGTGCTGGCGGCCGATCTCGATCATGCCATCGAGCTCGACCCGCGTTATGTCACCGAGGATCTCGCCCGCCAGCTCGCCGCGCTCCGCGTCTCCCGCGTCAGCCTCGGCGTGCAGGATGTCAATTCGCGGGTGCAGGCCGCGATCGGGCGCGAGCAGCCGACCGTGGTGGTTGCTGCCGCGGTCCACCGGCTGCGCGATGTCGGTATTGACGCGTTCAACTTCGACCTGATCTACGGCCTGCCGCTGCAGACGGTGGAGACGCTGCGCCAGACCTGCCGCACCGTCACAGCCTTCGCGCCCGACCGCATCGCCTGCTACGGCTACGCCCATATGCCCCAGCGCAAGGCCGGCCAGCGCCGGATCGATGCCGCGACGCTGCCGACCAGTGCCGAGCGCCTGGCGCAGGCGGATGCGATCGCGCACGAACTGCTGGCGCAAGGCTATGTGCGAATCGGCTTCGACCATTATGCGCGGCCCGACGATCCGCTGGCGCACGCCGCGGCCGCCGGGACGTTGCACCGCAATTTCCAGGGCTACACCGACGACGATTGCGACACGCTGGTCGGTTTTGGCGCCTCCGCCATTTCGTCGCTGCCCGGCGGTTATGTCCAGAACATCACCGACGTTCCGGCCTATCTGCGTGCGGTCGGCGGCGGCGGGCTGGCGACGGCGCGCGGCTGCCGCCTCACCACGGAAGATCGGGTGCGCGGGCGAATCATCGAACGCCTGCTGTGCCGCTTCAGCGTCGATCTCGATGAAATCGCGCCCGACCAGGGCTTTGCCGATGAACTGGCGCAGCTGCAATCGCTTGCGGCCGATGGCCTGGTGGACGTCGATGGCCGCGTGATCACGCTCAGCGACGAGGGCCGGGCGGTCGCCCGTGTCGTCGCCACGGTGTTCGACACCTATAGCCGCGACCGTCTCGGCCGTTTCAGCGTCGCGGTCTGAGCGCGTCACTCCTTCAACCCAGCCTCATTCAGCAGCGTCTCTTCGTCATCCAGCATCGCGCCTTTTGACTTCGATCAAGTCGGGGGTGGGGGGATTGCTGCTAGGGACAATCGTCCTTCAACCGCGAAGTGCATCACCATGAAACAGACCCATACTGCCAGGTGGATGACGGTTGGCGAGCTCGGCCTCGCGCTGACCTTCGCCCCGCTCGTCCTGCTGTGCATCTTCGCCGCGTCGCGCGCGCACGATGTCGCGTTCCAGTTTCACTCCTGGCTCGGCGCCATCGCCAGCCTGCTCGCAGTGCTCGCGATCTGCTATCGCTACGCCGAGCGGCCGGCGGAGCTGCCGCCGCAGGAGATCAACGGCCGGCCCAACTACAATCTCGGGCCGATCAAGCTCGCCAGCGTCATGGCGATGTTCTGGGGCATCGCCGGTTTCACCGTCGGCCTCCTGATCGCGCTGCAGCTCGCCTATCCGGCGCTCAACTTCGATCTGCCCTGGACGACGTTCGGACGGCTGCGGCCGCTGCACACCTCGGCGGTGATCTTCGCGTTCGGCGGCAACGTGCTGATCGCAAGCTCCTTCTATGTGGTGCAGAAGACGTCGCGGGTGCGCCTCGCGGGTGATCTCGCGCCGTGGTTCGTGGTGCTCGGCTACAACTTCTTCATCCTGATCGCGGGCACCGGCTACCTGCTCGGTGCCACCCAGGGCAAGGAATATGCCGAGCCCGAGTGGTACTCCGACCTGTGGCTGACCATCGTCTGGGTGGTCTACCTGCTGGTGTTCCTGGCGACGGTGATCAAGCGCAAGGAACCGCACATCTTCGTCGCCAACTGGTTCTATCTCGCCTTCATCGTCACCATCGCGGTGCTGCATCTCGGCAACAATCCGGGACTGCCGGTCTCGGTGTTCGGCTCGAAATCCTACATCGCCTGGGCCGGCGTGCAGGATGCCATGTTCCAGTGGTGGTACGGCCACAACGCGGTCGGCTTCTTCCTCACCGCCGGCTTCCTCGCCATCATGTACTATTTCATCCCCAAGCGGGCCGAGCGGCCGATCTATTCCTACCGGCTCTCGATCATCCACTTCTGGGCGCTGATCTTCCTCTACATCTGGGCCGGCCCGCACCACCTGCATTACACCGCGCTGCCGGACTGGGCGCAGACGCTGGGCATGACCTTCTCGGTGATGCTGTGGATGCCGTCCTGGGGCGGCATGATCAACGGCCTGATGACGCTGTCGGGCGCCTGGGACAAGCTGCGCACCGATCCCGTGCTGCGCATGATGGTGGTGTCGGTGGCGTTCTACGGCATGTCGACCTTCGAGGGGCCGATGATGTCGATCAAGGTGGTCAATTCGCTCAGCCACTACACCGACTGGACCATCGGCCATGTCCACTCCGGTGCGCTCGGCTGGGTCGGCTTCGTGTCGTTCGGCGCGCTGTACTGCCTCGTGCCCTGGCTGTGGAACAAGAAGGGGCTGTACAGCCTGAAGCTGGTCAACTGGCACTTCTGGATCGCGACCATCGGCATCGTGCTTTACATCTCGGCGATGTGGGTGTCCGGCATCCTGCAGGGCCTGATGTGGCGCGCCTATACCTCGCTCGGCTTCCTCGAATACTCCTTCATCGAGACCGTCGAAGCGATGCATCCCTTCTACGTGATCCGCGCCGCGGGTGGCGCCCTGTTCGTGATCGGTTCGCTGATCATGGCCTACAACCTCTGGATGACGGTTCGCGTCGGCGAAGCATCCGAGGTCGAGGCGTCGCCGCTCGTCGCCCTGCATCCTGCTGAATAGAGGCCGACCCATGTCGTTCTGGAAACGTCATCAGATCTTCGAGAAGAACTCGATCATTCTTCTCGTCGGCATCCTGCTGGTGATCGCGATCGGTGGTCTCGTCGAGATCACCCCGCTGTTCTACCTCAAGAGCACCATCGAGAAGGTCGAGGGCATGCGGCCCTATACCCCGCTCGAGCTCGCTGGGCGCAACATCTATGTCCGCGAGGGCTGCTATCTCTGCCATTCGCAGATGATCCGGCCGCTGCGCGACGAGGTCGAGCGTTACGGGCACTACTCGCTCGCCGCGGAGAGCATGTACGACCATCCGTTCCAGTGGGGCTCCAAGCGCACCGGACCGGACCTCGCCCGTGTCGGCGCCAAGTATTCCGACGAGTGGCATGTCACCCACCTCAAGGATCCGCGGTCGATCGTGCCGAAGTCGGTGATGCCGCCTTACGCGTTCCTGGCCGAGACCGAGCTCGATGCGTCGACGATCGCCGATCACCTGCGCACCAACCGCGCGGTCGGCGTGCCCTATACCGACGAGCAGATCGCCAACGCGGCTGCCGACCTCAAGGCCCAGGTCGACCCCGACAGCGCCGACTCCGATGCGTTCGCCAAGCGCTATCCCAAGGCGGTGGTTCGCAACTTCGACGGCAAGCCGGGGCAGCCGACCGAGATGGATGCGCTGGTGGCGTACCTGCAGATGCTAGGCACGCTCGTCGACTTCAAGCTCTACAACGAAAAAGCCAACCTGCGCTGAGAAGGCCGCATCATGAAAGCCATCCTGACGGTCCAGAACCTCGCCTCGGATTTCGTCGTGACCTGGTGGACGCCGGTGTTCGTCGGAGTCTTCATCGCCATCGTCGCCTACGCGCTGCGGCCGCGCAACAAGGCGCTGTTCGACGCAGCCGCCAAGATGCCGCTGCGGGAGGATTGAAATATCATGAGCGAGCATCACGAAGAGTTCGACGCCGTATCCGGCAAGACCACGACCGGTCATGCCTGGGACGGCATCAAGGAGCTGAACACGCCGCTGCCGCGCTGGTGGGTGACCACCTTCATCGCCAGCATCATCTGGTCGTTCGGCTACTGGGTGGTCTATCCGGCCTGGCCGATGATCCAGGGCTACACCACCGGCGTGATCAATTATTCCTCGCGCGCCGATGTCGCGGTCGAGCTCGCCAATCTCGGCAAGCTGCGCGGCGAGAAGATGGCGGCGCTGGGTACCGCGCCGCTGGCCGAGATCGAGAAGGATCCGGCGCTGCTGGCGCTCGCCCGCGCCCAGGGCAAGGCGGCATTCGGCGACAACTGCGCGCCGTGTCACGGCAGCGGTGCTGCGGGTGCCAAGGGCTTTCCCAACCTCAACGATGACGACTGGCTGTGGGGCGGCACCGTCGAGCAGATCATGCAGACCATCGAGTTCGGTGTGCGATCGGGCCATGCCAAGGCCCATGAGGGCACCATGCTGGCGTTCGGCCGCGACGGCATCCTCAAGAAGGATGAAATCGTCACGGCGGCGAACTACGTGCGGTCGCTGTCCGGCCTTGCCACCGACAAGGGCTTCGATGCCGCGGCCGGCCGCAAGATCTTCGCGGAGAACTGCGCGTCCTGTCATGGCGCCGACGGCAAGGGCAGCCAGGAGTTCGGCGCGCCCAATCTGACGGACCAGATCTGGCTTTATGGATCGGACGAGGCGACCCTGATCGAGACCATCACCAATGGCCGCGGCGGCGTCATGCCGGCCTGGACCAGCCGGCTGGACCAGCCGACCATCAAGGCACTGGCGGTGTACGTCCACTCGCTGGGCGGCGGCAAGTAGCAGTGGCGGCGCGGCGGCATTCCGCCGCGCCGCTTTTTTGAGCTGGATCAACACCCGGCCGGCAGCTTCCGGCCATCCTGATCCAGCCAGTACCACCGGACTTCCGATGAACAAGATGATACGTCCCGACGAAGCGGAGCCCGACGAAGACGGACCGCTGTATGCGGCCCACAAGAAGGTCTATCCGCAGTGCGTTTCAGGCACTTTCCGCAGCATCAAGTGGCGGCTGATGGCGGTCTGTCTCGGCGTCTACTACCTGCTGCCGTTCGTGCGCTGGCATCGCGGGCTCGGAGCGCCAGACCAGGCGGTGCTGGTCGATCTGCCCAACAGCCGCTTCTACTTCTTCTTCATCGAGCTGTGGCCGCAGGAGGTGTACTACTTCACCGGCCTCTTGATCGTCGCCGCCATGACGCTGTTCCTGATGAACGCGCTCGGTGGCCGCATCTGGTGCGGCTATCTCTGCCCGCAGACGGTGTGGACCGACCTGTTCTATGCGGTGGAGCGCCTCGTCGAGGGCGACCGCCGCGAGCGCATGAAGAAGGACGAGGCCGACTTCACCCTGCGGCGATTCTTCGAGGTCACCGCCAAGCACTCGATCTGGCTGCTGATCGCGTGGTGGACCGGCGGCGCCTGGGTGCTGTACTTCGCCGATGCGCCGACCCTGGTGAAGGAGCTTCTGACCTTCCAGGCGCCGATGGTTGCCTATGTCTGGATCGGCATCCTCACCTTCACGACCTACGTGCTCGCCGGCCACATGCGCGAGCAGGTCTGCGTCTACATGTGTCCGTGGCCGCGTATCCAGGCGGCGTTGACCGACGAATGGGCGCTCAACGTCACCTACAAGTATGATCGCGGCGAGCCGCGCACGTCGGTGAAGAAGGCGGCCGAGGCGCGCGCCCATGGGCAGGTGGTCGGCGACTGCGTCGATTGCCGGCAGTGTGTGGCGGTCTGCCCGACCGGCATCGACATCCGCGATGGCGCCCAGCTCGACTGCATCCAGTGCGGGTTGTGCATCGACGCCTGCGACACCGTCATGGCCAAGATCGGCCGGCCGTCACGGCTGATCGGCTATGACAACGACATCAACATCCAGCGCCGCATGGCGGGCAAAACGGACGTGTTCCGGCCGCTGCGCGCGCGCACCATGGTCTATGCCGGGCTGATCGTCGGCGTCGGTGCCATCATGCTGTATGCGCTGGCGACGCGGGTGCTGCTCGACGTCAGCGTGCTGCATGATCGCAATCCGGTCGCGGTGCGCCTCAGCGACGGCTCGATCCGCAATGCCTACACCATTCGCCTGCTCAACAAGCGGGCGTTCGACCAGGTTGTCGCCATTGATGTCGATGGCGTATCGGGCGCGACGCTGCATGTCGTCGGCTTCGACGCCATCACCCAGGATCGTCCGGCGATCGTGCTCGGCCGCGACCAGACCACCGAAGTGCGGGTACTGGTGACGGCGCCGGGCGGTGCACTGCCGAAATCCTCGCCTGTCACGTTCCATGTCACCGATATCGGCCTCGGTGAGGTCGCGTCCGCAACCGACAATTTCGTCACGCCGTGACCACGGGAGTAGCGCCCATGTCCCGATCGACATCGCCATCCATCTCGCCGCCCGCACCGGCCCGTCCGCTGACCGGCCGTGTGGTGCTGGTGATGGTCGTGGCCTTCTTTGCCGTGATCATCAGTGTCAACGTGGTGATGATGACGCTTGCGGTGAAGACGCTGCCGGGTACCGAGGTGGACAGCGCCTATCGCGCCAGCCTTGCCTATGGCGGCGAGATCAAGGCGGCGGAGGCCCAGGCGCAGCGGCAGTGGCGGGTCGGCGCGCACGTCGCGCGCGAGGCGGACGGTGGTGCCGCGCTGCAGGTCGAGGCGCTGGACCGCGACGGCGCTCCGCTCGACGGCATCGCCTTCTCCAGCCGCCTGGAGCGGCCTGCCGACCAGAATGGCGACCGTGTGGTCGTGCTCACGGGGATCGGCCAGGGGCGTTACCGCGGCCGCGTCGCCGATGTCGGTCCAGGGCAATGGGATCTCGTGATCGAGGGCGAGCGGGCCGGAGAGCGGGTGTTCCTGTCGCGCAACCGGGTCGTTCTGAACTAGCGGGGCGTGTGATGGAGCTGGTGCGGGACTTCTCCCATTACGTCAAGGATGCGGCGCCAGGCGTCGCTCATCTCGACCTCGCGGTCGAGGGCGTGAGCTGCGCCGGCTGCATGGCGAAGATCGAGCGCGGCATCGGCGACATTCCCGACGTGACGCTGGCGCGGCTCAACCTCACCGATCGACGTCTCGCGGTGGAGTGGCGCAAGGGCGCGCTTGACCCGGCGCGGCTGGTCGATCGGCTGGCCGAGCTCGGCTACAAGGCCTATCCGTTCGAGCCGGTGCGCGCGGAAGTCGAGGAGGTCGAGCAGTCGCGCTTCCTGCTGCGTTGCCTCGGCGTCGCGGCATTCGCGTCGATGAATGTCATGATGCTGTCGGTCCCGGTGTGGTCGGGCAATGTCAGCGACATGCTGCCGGAGCAGCGCGATTTCTTCCACTGGCTGTCGGCGCTGCTGGTGCTGCCGGCGGCCGCTTACGCCGGGCAGCCGTTCTTCCTGTCGGCGTTCCGCGCGCTGCGCGCGCGTAGCGTCAACATGGATGTCCCCATCACTATCGGCGTGGTGCTGGCGCTCGGCATGTCGCTGGTGGAGACCGCGACCCATTCGCACCATGCCTATTTCGACGCCGCGATCATGCTGCTGACCTTCCTGCTGGTCGGGCGCTACCTCGACCAGAACATGCGGCGGCGGACGCGGGCGGTCGCCGGTAACCTCGCGACCCTGAAGGCCGAGCACGCCACCAAGTTCGTCAGCGATACCGAGATCCGCGAGGTGCCGGTGGCGGCGATCCGGGCCGGCGATCTCGTGCTGCTGCGGCCGGGCGAGCGCTGCGCCGTCGACGGCACCGTGATCGAAGGCCGCTCCGAGATCGACCAGAGCCTGATCACCGGCGAGACGCTGTACGCGCCGGCGGGGCCGGGCACCGCCGTCTATGCCGGCACGATGAACGTCTCCGGCACGCTGCGCATCCGCGTCGCGGCGGCCGCGGAAGGAACGCTGCTCGACGAGATTTCGCGCCTGCTGGAGCACGCGCTGCAGGCGCGTTCGCGCTACATTCGGCTCGCGGACCGCGCGTCGCGGCTCTATGCGCCGGTGGTGCATGTCACCGCGCTGCTCACCATGCTGGGCTGGCTGGTCCTCGGTGCGTCCTGGCACGATGCCATCGTCACCGCGATCGCGGTGCTGATCATCACCTGTCCATGTGCGCTCGGGCTTGCCATTCCGACCGTGCAGACCATTGCCGCCGGAGCCTTGTTCCGGGCCGGCGTGTTGCTCAATACCGGCGATGCCATCGAGCGGGTGGCCGGCGTCGACACCATCGTGTTCGACAAGACCGGCACGCTGACCCTGCCGGAGCTTGATGTGGTCAATACCGCGCAGTTGCCGCCCGACGTGCTGGCGCTGGCGGGGCGCCTCGCCCTGGCGAGCCGTCATCCGGTGGCCGCCGCGGTGGCACGGGCGTCGCAGGCACGCGCGCCGCTGCCTGGCATCGTCGAGGAGCCGGGGCAGGGCGTGCGCGGCACCCTGTACGGCGTCGAGGTGCGGCTCGGCAGTCCGGCTTTTTGCGGTGCCGAGGCCGAGGCGGCGAGGCTGCTTGCCGCGGATCCGGAAGTTTCAGTGGTCGCCTTCCGTCAGGGCGAGGTGCGGCACGTGTTCGCGGTGCGCCAGCGGTTGCGGCCCGATGCCGCAGCTGTCGTCGCAGGCCTGCTCCAGCGTGGCATCGCGGTTGAGATCCTGTCGGGCGACCGCGCGGCGGCGGTGCGCCATGCGGCGCAGGGACTCGGAATTTCGACATGGCGGGCGGAGCTGACGCCTGCGGACAAGATCGCCCGGATCAAGGCGCTCGGCCAGGAAGGCCGCACCGTGATGATGGTTGGCGACGGCCTCAACGATGCTCCGGCGCTCGCCGCTGCAGCCGTCTCGATGTCGCCGGTCAGCGCCACCCATCTCAGCCAGGCTGCGGCCGATCTGATCTTTCTCGGCAAACCGCTGGCGCCGGTGGTGGCGGCGTTCGATCTGTCGCGCAACGCCCTGCATCTGATGCGGCAGAACCTGTGGCTGGCCATCGGCTACAATGTGCTGGCGGTTCCGGTCGCCATCGCCGGACTGACCACGCCGCTGATCGCCGCCGCGGCGATGAGCGGCTCGTCGATCCTGGTGATGCTCAATTCGCTGCGGGCTCGCCGCGCTAATCGGGAGATGGTGTAATGGAGGTCCTGGTCTATCTCGTGCCGCTCGCGCTGATGCTCGGCCTGCTCGGGCTCGCAGGCTTTCTGTGGTCGCTTCGCAACGGCCAGTATGATGATCTCGAGGGCGCGGCCTGGCGCGCCATCGCCGACGATGAGCCGGCGGGAGATGCCCACTAGGGCGTTTTCGGGCAGAACCTGCCTGCGCACGTGATCCGTGGAGCGTCGAACGCACTCTGGACGCCCGCCTCGGGCGCGTGCGCTTTTGTTCGACGGTATCGGCTTGATGGCAACCCATTCATAGTCAGCCAATTCGCGGTGCATGATTCGAGCCCCGGTTTGGGAGTTTGAAACACGGCGATCTGGCCGAAAACGACGTCCGTAACTGTCCTGGTACGGCGATCACGGACAGGAGCGGACATCCGCCAGCCCAAAATTCCCGCCGAAACCGTCGAGAACGATCCGGAGTCGACCTCGCCAGATCGTGTTGCGATAGCAACTAGAGGTTGACTGTTTCCAGCGCTACTTAATAGGCTCGCGCTTCGGATTGAGCGGACAAGGGAGGATCAAAGTATCCGCATTTGCCCGTGACAAAATGCGGGGCTGCATCAGGCCCGCCGTGAAGGATCAGAATGACTCACGCCGATGACCTGTCAGCCTATGCGACCTTCGGCCGAAGTGATTGGGCGGCACTACGTTCCGGCACCTTGCCGACCCTCTCCGATACCGACCTCTCGGCACTTCGTGGTTTGAGCGAGCCCATCACATCTGCGGAGGTTGCCGACGTCTACTTGCCACTCACGCGCCTACTGAATTTGCATTTTTTGGCTGCGCGCAACCTCATGCACGTCAAGGCGAAGTTTCTCGGCCGGCCGGCGCGGAGTTCACCCTACATTATCGCGCTGGCAGGGAGTGTTGCGGTCGGCAAGAGCACCTTTGCCCGTGTGCTTTGTGCGCTTGTGGCCCGCTGGGCAGATCGTCTTCGCGTCGAGCTGGTTACGACTGACGGCTTTCTGCATTCCAACGATGTTCTGGAGGAACGTGGGCTCATGCGACGGAAGGGCTTTCCTGAGAGTTACGACCTCCCGCGGATGTTGCGCTTCCTCTCGGCTGCAAAGGCGGGTGAACATGAGCTAGAACTGCCTGTGTATTCGCATCTGATTGGCGATATCATGTCTTCAGAACGTCAGGTCGTCCAGCAGGCTGACGTCTTGGTTTTCGAGGGCCTGAACGTGCTGCATGCGCGCGGCGCAGCACCTGTCGTGGTCTCCGACTTTTTCGACTTTTCGATCTATCTCGATGCAGAGGAAGCTGACATCCAGTCCTGGTATGTCGAACGCTTTCTTGGCCTACAGCGAACGGCTTTCCGGAACCCAGCTTCATACTTCCACCACTACAGGGACCTTCCACCGAAAGACGCGCGCGAGGTTGCCGACAGATTGTGGCGTGAGCATCATCGCGCCAATTTACGAGAGAATATTCAACCTACGCGTACCCGAGCCGATGTTGTGCTGCGCAAGCGCTCAGACCATTCGGTTGGTGAAGTCTGGTTGCGAGAAGCGTAAGTCTCGTTCTGGCTCGTCGTAGGCGACGAGATCGACGTGCCTGCGATGGTCGCCGCAGCGATCGAATGCGTTGAAGATTTTACGGCTTCTTTCAATGCTCGTAACCTTGAGGGCATGGACGCGAGGCTACGTTTTCCTCACATCTTCCTTTCTGGCGAGCAATTCGCCCTCTGGGGCAAGCTAGTGCAATTGCCATCGGCCTTTTTTGACGATCTCTCCAAGTCAACCGGCTCGAATACACTCGCAACCGGTGGGATGGTTCGGTGATAACCAGCCATCGAAATCTTTGGATTGTGACGTTCGAGCTAGAACGTTGGAGTACCAAGCAACGATCATACTGAATGCGATTTCGGCTTTTTAGCCCATCGCGACATGTTTGCGCCGCGCACGAACTTGGTCGCTGCAGGGGCAAAGCAGATGTAATCCCCGTCGCGCCACTGGCCGGCCTTACGGACACACGGCCTAGTACAGCGGCCGACCGCGCCACAGGTGCAGCGCGACGAAGGCATGTCCGCTAAGGGCCAGGAGTGGTCCGCCTCGGATTGAGGAGGGACAAAAGCGAACCTCAAAAAAGACTTGTCGCGCAATATTTCAATCAGGGGTTGTTAACCAGGCACCCCTTAATAAGGGGTGAACGGCTGCCCACAGAAGCCTTCGGTGCATGGCAGACTGCTAATTTCCGGCAAACAACCGATGATGAGCGCCATACCCCGGCCAAAACAACCTGAACGGTGGCGGCACAAGCTCATCTCCAGTCTGCTCTATGGGCATAACGTCGACCGCGCCACGAAGGCGCGCGCGTGTCGGCCTTGTCATGCTGGCCTTTGCGGCGGTCTACACCCTGATCGGCGGCCGGCTCGTGATGGTCACGATCGGCGCCGACGTCCATGGTGCGCGGGGCGCCGCCTCGCAGGAAGTGGTCGCGACCGCGCGGCCGGACATCGTCGACCGTAACGGCGAGATCCTCGCGACCGACGTCAAGGCCGCCAGCATGTTCGGCGAGCCACGCCGCATCATCGACAAGGACGAGGCGATCGAGCTGCTGACCGCGACCGTGCCCGACCTCGACGAGACCGAGGTGCGCGAGCGCCTATCCTCGCGCAAGAGCTTCGTCTGGCTGAAGCGCGAAATCACGGCGAAGCAGCAGCAGGACATCCATAAGCTCGGCCTGCCCGGCATCGGCTTCCTGCGCGAGAACAAGCGCGTCTATCCCACCGGAAACGAGGTCGCCCACCTCATCGGTCTCGTCAACATCGACAACCAGGGCATCGCCGGTCTGGAGAAGTGGCTCGACAATCAGGGCCTCGCCGATCTCCACCGCGCCGGCTTTGCCACCGACGGGCTGCAGAAGCCGATCGAGTTGTCGGTCGATCTGCGCGTCGAGCACGCGCTACGCGACGAGCTCCTGAAGGCCAAGGACAAGTTTCACGCCAAAGCCGCCTCCGGCCTCGTGACCAACGTTAGCACCGGCGAGATCATAGCGATGGTATCGTTGCCGGACTTCGATCCGAACAATCCGAAGGAAGTGCACGACCCCGACCGCATCAACCGCCTGACCACCGGCGTCTACGAGATGGGCTCGACCTTCAAGGCCTTCACGCTGGCGATGGCGCTCGACACCGGGAAGTACGGCCTCGATTCGTTGTGGGACGCGCGCGAACCGCTGCACTACGGCAAGTTCGCGATCCATGATGACGAGCCGAAGGGTCGCTTCCTGACGATGAAGGAGGTCTTCACGTTCTCCTCCAACGTCGGCGCGGGGCGGATCGCGCTGTCGCAGGGCGTGGAGGCGCACAAGGCGTTCCTGCACAAGATGGGTCAGCTCGATCGGCTGCGTACGGAATTGCCCGAGAGCGCGTCGCCGATCCTGCCGCGACGTTGGAGCGATTTGAACACCATTACCATTGCGTTCGGCCACGGTATGGCGGTGGCGCCGCTACAGGCGGTGATGGGCGTCAGTGCGCTGGCGAACGGCGGCCTTCTGATTCCCCCGACCTTCCTTAAGCGCTCCGAGGAGGAGGCACGGGCGGTCGCAAAGCGCGTGATCAAGCCCGAGACCTCCGACAAGATGCGGTTCCTGATGCGGCTGAATGCAGAGATCGGCACCGCCAAGAGGGCGAATGTTCCCGGTTACTACATCGGCGGCAAGACCGGCACTGCGGAAAAGGTGGTCAATGGCCGCTATGCCAAGAAGCGGGTGCTGACGGCGTTCACTGCCATCCTGCCGGCGGACAAGCCGAAATATCAGCTCCTGATCATGCTTGACGAGCCGCAGCCGCTGAAGGAGACCTACGGCCAGATCGCGTCGGGCTGGAACGCCGTTCCGACCGCGGGCAATGTCATCGCCCGTATCGGACCGCTTCTCGGCATCGAGCCTCGCTACGACCTGCCGCCTGCGGACCGCCTTATTCTTGCGGCTTCAACAACGCGCCATCAGGAAAAGAGCGCGACAGCGGCGCATTGATGAGTCCGCGGTGCTGGCGATTGCGCTCGTTAACAAGCTCGCCCGGATCGCCTGCGCCGGACCATCGTGAGGACAGCTCGCGCTGCGCTCCCACGGCTGTGATGTCTCTCGCAGCGAGCGCGATGCCCGCTATGGGCGTAATCTCGGAAGTAGATTCTCGAATGTTGGTGATCCGCGAAGAGCCATTTGCAGACGTTCCCGGCTGGTCCGGGCTATGTCTGCCCTACGCCTGGAAGCGGACAATCCCGGATTTATGAGTGCACGCCCTAGAATTTATATTTGCGAGTGGTCCTTTAATTCCAACATTCGCAAAGCGCCGTCTGAAACGGCTGCGAATGTTAGAATTGGACCACTAGTACAACGGTCGACCGCGCCACAGGTACAGCGCGACGATGGCCAGGGCGATCGACAGGTTGATGGCCAACACCACCATGCGCCGGGTTGCGGGCCGCATGCGGCGCTGCAGCGCGCTGCCGGTCAGCAGGGCCTTCAAGGCGGCCTTTCCCTTCATCACCCTGCCTCGCGGATGTCGATGCACCGCAGTCTAGACAGGCCCTCTGACGCGCCCTTGACGCAGGTCAAGCTGCCGGTGGAGGCGGGCCAGGCGCCCTGTGGCCTGCCATCCGCCGAGCAATCAAATTGCGTCGATCTTGACGGGGATCAATGTGGGACGTCCGCCGCCGGCCGATGCTGGCCGCGTCATCCTCCGATCGCAGGAGCCTCATCATGACGGAACGTCTGGCGCGATTGCTTATTATGGGTGTGGTGACCTACGGCGTGATGGCGCTGATCCACTACCTCTGGTTCTCTGACGTGAAGCCGATCGCATTCGCGCCCGAGGAGCAGGCCGGCTGGCGGGTCGACGTGGCGTCCTCCCTCGTCGCAGTCGAGATGGTCGGGGGCATTGTCGCGGCCCTGTCGGCATTTTTTCTTGTCGTGGTGATCTGGCGGCAGCGGCAGCGCCGGGCGTCCTGAAGAGGGCGGCGATCGATCGACCAACAGGCAGGCCGGGAGACAGGCATGATCAAGGATATTCTCGTCAAGCTGGAGCGGGACCCGTCGCGCAACGCGGCACTATGTGGCTACGCAATCTCGATCGCGGAGGCGTTCGAGGCCCATGTCGCAGGTGTCGCGTTCACCCATGCGGGCATTCCGCCTTTCGTCCTCGCCGATGTGCCGGCGGACGTGATCCAGAAGCTGCTCGACGAAAGCGCCGCGGTTGCCCGGCAGGCGGCGGACCACTTCCAGCAGGCCGCGGCGCGCAGCCGCCTGTCCATCGAGCAGCATGTGTTCGCCGACACCGACCTGCTGCCGTCCGAAGTGTTTTCGGACATGGCACGCCGGTTCGACCTCGGCGTGATCATGCAGTCCGATGGCGAGAAGGGCGTCCACAATGATCTGCTGATCGAGACGGCGCTGTTCGGCTCCGGCCGGCCGGTCATGCTGGTGCCCTATATCCAGAGGGACGGCCTCAAGCTCGACCGTGTGGTGTGCTGCTGGGACGGCGGGCGGCCGGCGACACGGGCCATCCATGACGCCATGCCGCTGCTGAAGCGGGCGCGCGTGGTCGAGCTGCTGATCGTCACCAACGACCGCAAGCCGGCGGAGCGCGATGTGCGGGGGCTCGAGATCGGGCGCCATCTCGCCCGCCATGGCCTGAAGGTAGAGGTCGAGGTGGTGCCGGCCGCCGGCATCGGCGTCGCCGACGTCATCACCTCCCATATCGCCGATTGCGGCGCCAACCTGCTGGTGATGGGCGGCTACGGCCATTCCCGGCTGCGCGAGGTGGTGCTCGGCGGTGCGACCCGCGGCATCCTCAAGGAAATGACCGTGCCGGTGCTGATGTCGCACTGAGCGGCGATCTAAAGCCAAGGGGCGGAGCGGCGTGCGCTGCTCCGCCCCTTCTTTCTTGGTTTCGCGGTCAGGAGCTGCGCTGGCGGGGCCACAGTGCGGCGAGCACCAGCACGGCGACGACCAGCACGACGGCGACCATCGTTTGCATGATCCCGAAGTTGAGCGCGTCACGCGCCACGAACAGCGCCGTGATCGGCGCAGCGACCAGCAGCAGCAGGCGAACAAGCAGCGACATGACACTCACTCTCCGGTGGCGTGAGGCGGAACCGGCCTCATGACCGCAGGATGGCGGAGTTCAGCGTATCGCGACTTGAGCTGAGTCAAGTCAGGCGCGGACGAGCCCGGCGAGCCGCTGCCTGGTCGCAGGCCAGTCCGCGGCGACGATGGAGAAGCGGGCGGAATCGCGTGCGGTGAGGTCGGGGGCCATGCGATGGGCGCGCAGCACGCCCTCGAAGGTTGCGCCGAGCCGCGCGATCGCGGCGCGCGAGCGCTCGTTGCGGGCATCGGTGTGCAGGCACACCCGCAGCACCTCCCAGCGCTCGAAAGCAAAGGTCAGCAGCAGCGCCTTGGCTTCGGTGTTGATGCCGGTGCGGATGGCCGTTCGCGCCAGCCAGGTGTGGCCGATCTCGCAGGCGTCGGGCGCGGCGCGGCCGTGGCGCGGATGTCCTGCGGGCCAATTCCAGCGCTCCAGATTCCAGAACCGCGTCGAGCCGACCACGCGATCGTCCGCGCGCCGCACGATGGCGAAGGGCAGGGCGATGCCGTCGCGTTGCCAGCTGCGTGCGGTTGCGACATAGCGCGCCGCCTCGGCTGCTGTCCCCGGGACGAAGGTCCACTGGTAGGCGGAGCGATCGGTGGCCGCGGCCACCAGCCCCTCGATATGGTGCTCGCCGAGCGGTTCGAGGCGGACCAGGCGGCCCTCGAGCACGGTATCTTCCATGGTGTCCATCTGACGGGGTGCGGCAGTCGATGCGGGAGGCAGGCGGGACCTTACGCGATCGGTGAGCGTTCGTCGCGTCCGTTCGCGCATCGGCGCCATGCGGCGCGCCGCTGGTCCGGACATAATTCTCATGTTAAGCGATTTTCGATCATCGGCTGCTGTTGGATTGCGAAGGACTTATGCAGGAGAAGGGCGTCTACGACTTCATCGTCACCGGAGCGGGATCGGCGGGCTGCGTGCTGGCCGCGCGTCTCAGCGAGAGCGGCCGCTATTCGGTGCTTCTTCTGGAGGCCGGCCCCGAGGACAACGGGTTCTGGGTGCACGCCCCGCTCGGCTATCCCATGCTGTTCGCCAATCCCAAATACAACTGGATGTTCGACAGCGAGCCGCTGCCGGAGCTCAACGGCCGGCCGACCTACCAGCCGCGCGGCAAGGTGCTCGGCGGCACCAGCTCGATCAACGGCATGATCTACATCCGCGGCAATGCCCGCGATTATGACGAGTGGCGCCAGCGCGGCTGCGACGGCTGGAGCTACGACGAGGTACTGCCGTATTTTCGCAAGGCCGAGGACCAGCAGCGCGGCGGCGACGCCTTCCATGGCACCGGCGGGCCGCTCAAGGTGTCCGATCATCCGGAGACCTACGAGCTGGCGGACGCCATCATCGCCGCCGGCGTCGAGGCCGGCATTCCCGCCAACCGCGACTTCAACGGCGCGAAGCAGGAAGGTGTCGGCTACTACCAGACCACGACCTACAAGGGGCGGCGCTGGAGCACGGCGAAGGGCTACCTCAAGCCGGCGCGCGGCCGCGGCAATCTCACGGTCGAGACCGGCGCGCATGCGTCGCGCCTGCGCTTCGATGGCCGCCGCGCCACTGGCGTCGAGTTTCGCACCGCCTCCGGCGCCATGGCCTATGCCACGGCGCGCAAGGAGGTGATCGTGGCCGGCGGCGTATTCGGCTCGCCGCAACTGCTGATGCTGTCGGGCATCGGCCCGGCGCAGCATCTTGCTGACATGAACATCCCGGTGGTGCACGATCTGCCGACAGTGGGCGGCAACCTGCATGACCATTTCTATATCCAGCTCATGTTCCGCTGCCCCAAGCCGATCACGCTTAACGATCTGGCGAAGAGCTGGCCGATGAAGCTCAAGGCGGGCATGCAGTACCTGCTGCAGGGCAAGGGTATGCTGGCAGGCAACGGCATCTACGCCGGCGCCTTCGTGCGCAGCGACGAGCGGCTCGAGCGCCCCGACCTGCAGATCAACATGAATGCCTGGAGCGTTGCCGAGCGCACCCGCACCGGCATGGTGCCGCATCCATTCCCGGGCTTCACCATGAGCCCGGTGCATCTCAAGCCGGAAGGCCGCGGCACCGTGCGGCTCAAGAGCGCCGATCCCTTCGCCGCGCCGTCGATCCGCTTCAGCTTCCTGCAGACCGACTACGACATGCAGGCGATGATCAGTGGCATCCGCCTGGTGCGCAAGATCTCGCAGCAGCCGGCGCTCAAGCCCTACGTCACCGAGGAGCTGCAGCCGACGCTGGCATGCGAGAGCGACGCCGACATGGCGGCGTTCATCCGCAAGCTCGGCTACTCCAACCTTCATCCGGTCGGCACCTGCCGCATGGGCTCGGATGCCACCGCCGTGGTGACGCCGCAGCTCAAGGTCAACGGCATCGACGGGCTGCGCGTGGTGGACGCCTCCGTGATGCCGACGGTCGTCGCCGGCAACACCAACGCGCCGACCATCATGATCGCGGAGAAGGCCTCCGACATGATCCTGGCGGACGCACGGTAGAACAAGATCAGACCTCAGTCGTCGTCGCCGGGCAGCGCGATCCGTCTTTGACGGATCGCTAGGACCAAGGTCTCCCGGCGACCCCGATAAGGAAGGCACCGCGTCCCTCAGCGAGGTGGCCGGGACAAGCCCGGCCACGACAGCGGTGGAATGTGGAGTGCTTGCTTTCTTCCTCCGAGGGACGTGAGGGCTTGCGTTTTCTCTGTCGTCGCCGGGCTTGTGAGCGATGCCGAGGCGTCCCGACGCACGCCCGCCCGCGCCGTTGACCGGCACCGCCGGCGCGTTTATTAACATGTGAAGTAATTCTCGACGGGGCTGCCATGATCAAGCGGATCACCATTGTCGCACGCAAGGACGGCCTGTCGGATGCCGAGTTCGACCGGCGCTGGCGCGTGCAGCACGCTCCCATGGTGCTGTCGCTGCCGGGCGTGTGCGGCTATGTGCAGAACCAGGTGACGGAGGCGACGACGCCGGATGCCAAGGGCCGCCGCATCGACGGCTTCGCCGAAATCTGGTTCGAGAGCCGTGCGGCGATGGACGCCGCGCTCGCCACCGACACCTGGCGGGCGATCGTCGCTGATGCGCAGGAGTTCATGGGCGAGATCGCCGGTTATTCCATCGAGGAACGGGTGTTCCGCCCGGTCGCGCAACCGGCCGCCTGATGTCGGACGCGGCCATGCCGACGCTGTCGCTCGCGCATATCAGCCTGCTGCCGGCGTCGCCGCTTGAGATGATCGAGGCGGGCGCTGCCGCCGGCTTCGACTGTGTCGGCATCCGGCTCGAGCCGGCGCTGGCCGACGAGGCGCGTTTTCCGGTCACGCCGGGCTCGCCGATGATGCGCGAGATTGCGGCGCGGCTCGATGCCACCGGCCTGCGCCTGCTCGATGTCGAGGTGTTTCGCCTGATCTCCGGCCTGCGGTTCGCACGCTATCGCGGCGTGCTGGAAGCCTGCGCCGCGCTCGACGCGCGCGAGCTTCTGGTCACCTGTGATGTCGCCGATGAAGGCGAGGCGGCTGACTTGCTGGCCGACGCTGCCGACGTCGCCGCGGAGTATGGCCTGTTCGTCAATCTCGAATTCATGCCGTTCCAGGCCGTGCGCACGCTCGACATCGCTTCACGGCTCGTCGCCCGGGCGGATCGCCCCAATGCCGCGGTGCTGATCGATGCGCTGCACGTCCATCGCGCCGGCGTGTCGGTTGCGAACCTTGCGGCCTTCGACAAGCGCCGCATGCGCTACATCCAGCTGTGTGACGGCACGGCGCCGCCGCCGGACTTCGACACCATGCTGTTCCAGGCGCGCTATGAACGCCTGATGCCGGGTGAGGGCGTGCTTCCGCTGCGCGACTATCTGCGCGCGCTGCCGCGCGACTGTCCGCTGTCGCTGGAGGTGCCGATGCGCGGCCGTCTTGCCGAGATCGGCGCGCTGGAACTGGCGCAGCAGGCGATGCGCACCACGCGCGCGCTGCTGGCAGCGCTGGACGATTCGGCTGCATCCTGATGCGTGCGGATGATCGGCATGTTCCGTGATGTTCGTGTGCACAATGGGCGTGCGTTGACAGCCAATACCTGCCAACCTACCATCCCCGCCGTTATCGGTCGTCCGGCCCTGCGCCGGAGATCGATGGGGAAACTCAGCTTCATTCGCGCGGCATGCGCCGCGCTTCCCGCCTCGCTTCTTCAGATCACGCGGGCCGACCATCACCGTTTGCGGCTGAGCCGTGCCCGCTTGCCGGGGCGTCGTGTGGGGCGCGCGCGGCTTCGACCATGAAAGGACATGTCATGACTGTCAGCGCGGACGGTGACGTCACGCCCCTGCTGTTCCAGCCGCTCAGGATCCGCGATCTTATCCTGAAGAACCGGGTGGTGATCTCGCCGATGTGTCAGCATGCGGCTGACTTCGGCAAGGCGACCGACTGGCATCTCGTCCATCTCGGCCGTTTCGCCATCGGCGGCGCCGGGCTGGTTTTCGTGGAGAGCACGGCGGTCGATCCGCGGGCGCGCGTCGGTGTCAACGACGTCGGCCTGTGGGCGGACGATCAGATCGAACCGTTGCGCCGCATCGTGCGATTCGTGCAGGACAACGGCGCCAGGATCGGCGTGCAGCTCGCCCACACCGGCCGCAAGGCGGGCTCGGAAGCGCTGTGGGATGGTGGCCGTGCGCTGACCGAAGCGCAGATGGCCGCCTCCGGTGAGCCGTGGCGGCGCGCTGGTCCCAGCGCGATCGCCGCCGGTCCGGAATGGACGGTGCCGGATGAGATGACGCCGGCCGATATCCAGGAGACCATCCGGCATTTCGCCGACGCCACGCGGCGCGCCGAGCGCGCGGGCTTCGATGTCATCGAACTGCATTTCGGCCATGGCTATCTCGCGGCGAGCTTCCTGTCGCCGAAATCCAACCTGCGGACCGATGCCTATGGCGGCTCGCTGGAGAACCGTATGCGCATGCCGCTGGAGGCCGCCGCGGCGGTGCGCGCGGCCTGGCCGCAGCACAAGCCGCTGTTCGTGCGCATCTCCGCCGTCGACGGCGCCGAGGGCGGCTGGAGCCTCGACGATTCGGTGGTGCTGGCGCAGCGCTTCAAGGCGATCGGCGTCGACGTCATCGATTGCTCGTCCGGTGGCCTTGGCGAGGAGACGCGCTCGACCAACGTGCCGCGCGGGCTCGGCTTCCAGGTGCCGTTCGCGGACCGCATCCGCCGCGAGGCCGGCATGCTGACCCAGGCGGTCGGCGTCATCCTCGACGGCCTGCAGGCCGAACGCATCCTGCAGCAGGGCCAGGCCGACCTGATCGCGGTCGGTCGTGAGGCGCTGTTCGATCCGAACTGGGCGGTGCACGCCGCCTATGCACTCGGCTTCGATCCCGAATTCAGGACATGGCATTTCCGCCATGGCGGCTGGCTCGCCAAGCGCGAACCGCTGATCCGCAAATTGCAGGACGAGGCGCAGCGTGCCGCGGCGGCGAGCGGCGCTCGCAGCTGATCCTTCATTCAGACCCGAAAAGGACCACCCCATGCGCTATCGTCGGCTCGGCAATTCCGGACTGAAGGTGTCCGCGATCGGCCTCGGCTGCAACAACCTGTCGCTGCGCATCGATCTCGATGCGTCGAAGGCGGTGGTGAATGCGGCGCTCGATGGCGGCATCACCCTGTTCGACACCGCGGATGTCTATGGCGACGGTGGCTCTGAGGAATTTCTCGGCAAGCTGCTCGGCGCACGCCGCCGCGACATCGTGCTCGCCACCAAGTTCGGCATGCCGTTCAAGGGCGAGCAGGCAAAGAGCGGCGCCAGCAGGCGCTACATCATGCAGGCGGTCGAGGACAGCCTCAAGCGTCTCGGCACCGACTGGATCGACCTCTACCAGATGCACAAGCCGGACGCCGACACGCCGGTCGAGGAGACGTTGCGCGCGCTCGAGGACCTGCGCCGCCAGGGCAAGGTGCGCTATTTCGGCTGCTCGCAGATGGCGCCGACCGACGTCGTCGAGTCGGCCTGGGCGGCGCGGCTGCTGCAAGTCGAGGGCTTTGTCAGCAGCCAGCACGAGTATTCGCTGCTGGCGCGCGGCATCGAACAGACCGTGCTGCCGCAGCTGCGCAAGTACCATATGGGCCTGCTGCCGTTCTTCCCGCTCGCCAATGGCCTGCTCAGCGGCAAGTACCGCAGCCTGTCGGAGCTGCCGCAGGGCTCGCGCTTGGCCACGCCGAACACGCCCTGGCTGCAGCGCGAGGCGGCGAAGCTTCTGAACGACGACAAGATCACGCAGGTGCAGAAGCTCGATGCATTCGCCCGTGCGCGCGGCCGCACCAGCCTCGAACTCGCCTTCGCCTGGCTGCTCGCCAACCCGGTGGTCGGCAGCGTCATCGCCGGCGCGTCACGCCCCGACCAGGTGGCCCAGAACGCGGCCGCCCATGCCTGGGAGCTTGATGCCGGCGAGCTGCAGGCGGTCGAGGCGCTGCTTGCCGGCTGAGAGCGTGAGACGGATGGCCGTGCTCCCCATGCCGCGTCATTGCCGGGCTTGACCCGGCAATCCAGCTTCACGTCATCGCGTGCGGCAGGAAAGCAAGCTGGATGCGCGGGTGACTTTAGTCCTGGCGATCCGTCGAAGACGGATCGCGCTGCCCGCGCATGACGCCGAGTTGGGAGCGCAGCTGTGCCAGCGCATATGAACCCGTAGCCCGGATGAGCGCAGCGATATCCGGGATGTTCACACGGCGCGAGACCCGGATGTCGCCGCGCTCATCCGGGCGACACCAATGTCTGGCGCCTCACACCAGCGACGCGCCGCCGTCGAGCATCAGCACGGTGCCGGTGGCGTAGGGGTTGGTCGCCAGCATCAGCAGCGCGGCCGCGATGTCGTCAGGCTTGCCGACGACACCCGCCGGATAGTGCGCCGCCATCTTGGCGATCATCGCCGCGCGCGCCTCCGGCGCCATGCCGCTCCACAGCTCGGTGTCGACGAGCGCGGGCGAGACCGCGTTGACGCGCAGCGGCCGCAGGTCGAGCGCGAGCCCGCGCGTCAGGCCCTCGATCGCCGCATTGATCGCGCTCATCAGCGCAAGGCCGGGGCCCGGCCGCTGCGAACGGAAGCCGGCGATGAAGCCGAGCGAGCCGCCGGGCGCCATCTTGACGGCGCGCGCGATGCGGTAGATGCCCCAGAACTTGCTGTTCATCGCCGCCTGCGCCTCGGCGATGCTGATGTCATGGATCGGTGCGATACGCACATCGGCGGCGGTGACCACCACATGGTCGTAAGCCTTGTCGGCGGCGAAGAAGCGCTCGACAGAGGCGTCGTCGGTGACGTCGATGACGCCGTGAGCCACCGATCCGCCGAGCGCGGCGGCGGCGGTTCGCAGCTTGTCGGCCGAGCGTGAGGCAAGGGTGACGTCAGCGCCGGCGGCGAGGGCTGCTTGCGCGGTGGCGAAGCCGATGCCCGAGCTGCCGCCGACGACAAGAACCTGGCGGGAACGAAGATCCATTGGATTATCCTTATGAAGAGGCGCGGCGCGCGCCCATGAACTCGGCAAGCAGCGGCAGCTGCGACAGCAGCATGGCATCGCCGTAATGGATGGTGGCGCCGCGTCCGGCGGCAGCCTGCAGCAACGGCGTCTCGCGCGGCGTCATGATGACTTCGGCGACCACCGTCTGCGCTGTGACGCCGGCGATGTCGAACGGCAGCGGATCGTCGGCTTTCATGCCGGCGCTGGTGCCGTTGATGGCGATGTCATGGCCCGACGGATCCGGGCCGCCGATGCCGATGTCGCAGGCGGGGAACGCCGCGCGCACGCGTGTCGCGAGCTCTTCGCCGCGTGCTGCCGTACGGTTGTAGATGGTGATGCGTGCGGCGCCGGCCTCCGCGAGGCCGAAGACGATGCCTGCGGCGGCACCGCCGGCGCCGGCAATGAAGATGCGCTTGCCGCGGGGATCATGCCCATGGGTGCGCAGGCCTTCGACGAAGCCGAGGCCGTCGAGCTGGTCGCCGACCAGCCGGCCATCCGCCTCGCGGCGCACTACATTGACGGCGCCGACGCGCTGGGCGCGCGCCGACACCTCATCGAGCAGCGGCACCACCGCCATCTTGTGCGGGACGGTGACGCAGAAGCCCTTGAGATTCTCCAGCACGCGTGCGCCGGTGAGAAAGGTCGCGAGATTGTCCGGACGCACGTGAAACGCGAGCATGACCGCGTTCACGCCCCAGTCGCGAAACAGCGCGTCAAATCGCCACGGCGAGGTTACATGCGCGACGGGGTCGGCGACGGTGCCGAAGATCAGGGTGTTGCCATTGAGCGAGGAAGTGGTCATGCGCCGGCCGGATCGAGCGAGGAGAGGAGGATGTGTGCAGGGGTGAAACGGCGCGCGGCAGCGCGGTGCGCAAAAGCCGGCAGCGTGTTTGACTTCAGATATTTAACATGATTACTAATTTTCTCAAGCGCGGAGCAACCGCGCGGCAGGGGAGAAAACATGACGATCACGCGACTGTCCGCGGCGCTTGCGCTCGCGGTGCTGAGCCATGCGATGCCGTCCATGGCGGCCGAGCCGATCAGGATCGGCTTCAACAGCGACCTCTCCGCGTCGCCGTCGGCGCAGAGCAGCCAGCATGCGCTGCTCGGCTTCGACGCCGCGATCGCTGATATCAACAAGCAGGGCGGCGTGCTCGGCCGGCCGCTGGAGCTGGTGGTGCGTGACGACGTCGCGCAGCCGCCGAAGGCGATCCAGAACATGAGCGACCTGATCGACGGCGAGAAGGTGGTCGCGGTGATGGGGCCGACCAACTCCGGCAACGCGCTCGCCTGGAAGCACATCCCCAACGCTCGCAAGATTCCGGTGATCACCGTGCTCGGCACCGCCACCGGCATCACCCAGCCGATGGCGCCGGGCGCCGACAATTACATGTTCCGCCTGTCGGCCGTCGACCGCGAACAGGTGGTGGCGATCCTGACCTACGCCGCGAAGAACCCGGCGACCAAGAAGATCGCCGTGTTTGTCGAGACCACCGGCTATGGCCAGGGCGGGTTGAAGGACATCGAGGAGTTGAAGGGCCTCTATGGCCTTGCCCCGGTGATCGTCGACAAGTTCAATGTCAGCGATACCGACATGACCTCGCAGCTCAACAAGATGAAGGCGGCGGGCGTCGACACCATCATCATGTGGGGGCAGGGCACGCCGATGGGGCACGTGCTGCGCAGCATGGAGAAGATCGATTATTTCCCGATCGTGCTGACGAGCTGGGCGTCCGACAACAAGAGCTTCATCGATGCCGCAGGTCCCAAGCTCGGCAACATCCCGATCTTCCTGCGCACCATCGCGCCGGACTACACGCCGCGCCAGCAGCAGCTCTATGAGCGCGTCAAGGACAAGATCACCGCGCCGTCGGTGTTCTGGGCGACCTGCCAGGGCTATGACGCCATGAAGCTGCTGGCGCTCGCCATGCAGCAGGCCGGCACCACGGATGGCGATGCCGTGCGCAAGGCGCTGGAGAACCTCAAGGGGATCTATGAGGGTTACTCCAAGACCTACGACAAGCCGTTCTCGGCCGCCAACCATGAGGGCATCGCCGGGCCCGACTTCGTGTGGACGCGTTGGGTCGACGGCAAGCTGACGCGCTACAGCGACGCCGTGATCGCGGGCCTGAAGCCGGCGGACTTCAAGCGGCCGTGAGGGAATGGCCGCCTGCGTGCAACAGGGGGCGTCAGGGCGGCGCGAGTCGCCTATAGGCACGTCAATTCGCCGCCCCGAAGCGCATGCGCGTCTCGGGGCGGTGGCCGAGGTCGCCTCGCTTGGACAAGAGACTTGAAGGGAGCCATTGTCATGGAAGTCAGCCGGATCGGAATCCTGACGCGCAAGGCCGGCATGAGCCCGCAGGATTTCCGCCGCCACTGGTCGGAGGTCCATGGCTCGATGGTGAAACGCCTGCCGGGCCTCGTGCGCTACTATCAGCACCATGTGGTGGACACGAGCCAGCTCGGCATCGATCATGCCCGCGGCGCCTGGCAGGTCGATGGCTTCTCCGAGATCGTGTTCGAGAGCCGCGCGGCGCTCGATGAAGCGCTGAATTCGGCGGCGTTCACGCCGACCACCGGCGACGTCAGCAACTATGTCGACAGCATCCGCCTCGTGGTGTGCGAGAAGAACGTGGTGGTGCCTTCGCCGGAAGACAGCGGCCGGCCGTTCGTCAAGCGGATGTCGATCCTGACCCGCCGTCCCGACATCGATCACGCGCGCTTCGTTCATGAATGGACGGGCAAGCATGCCTGCGACGTGCCGGGCCTGCCCGGCATCATGGGCTACACCCAGAACGTCGTGATCGACCGCTACCGCACCATGACCGAGACAACGACGTGGGAGGATTTGCCGGTCGACGGCATCGTCGAGCTGTGGTTTCCCGATGCTGATGCCATCGTCAAGGCGTTCGCCTCGGCGCAGGCTGGCATCACCCAGACCCACGCCAAAGACTTCATCTCGACCATCACGACCTTCCTGGTGGAATCGCGCCGCCTGCTGTGAGCGGGGGCAGTGCCTATCGCCGTCATCCTGAGTGTCTGGCCGAGAAAGGCGATCGGCAACATGACATGGAGTGTTCGTCGTCATTCCGGGGCGCGCGCAAAGCGCGCGAGCCCGGAATCTCAGCAGCGCGGCATCGTCAAGATTCCGGATCGGCCCGCGATGCGGGCCGTCCGGAATGACATGTGACGGATCACGTTCGTCCAGCCTCGCACCTTGAGCTCAGCAGGCTTGAGGGCAGGCCGCCACCGCTCATCCGGCGATATCCACCACCACGCGGTTGGCGAGCTTCACCGGATCGGTCGACGGCTTGATGATCGAGGCACGCTTGAGGTCGCCGGTGATCTTGATGACCTCGCGGCGCAGCACGTCGCCGGCCGGATGATGGTCATGGGTGTGGCTGCGCAGCATGGCGGCGAGATCGGCCGCGGGCACCTTCGGGGTGTATTTCGAGAAGATCTGCGCCGCGTCGTCCGGATTGGCGGAGACGTGGATCGCGGCATCGCGGATCGCGTGGGTCAGCGCCGCCGCAGCAGCCGGATCCCTGGTCCACAGCGATGTGCGCACCCCGAGCGTGCAGCATGACAGGGTGGCGTAGTCGCCGGTGAGGTTGGAGGCGATCTCCACCAGCGTGCCATTGGCGCGCTGGTGGGTCAACCAGGCCGTCGGATCGGCGTCGGCGATCGCCTGGATTTCATCACGCTGCAGCGCCGTCGCCAGCAGGTCGGCGGGGAATTCGCGCCACTGCACGTCGGTCTGCGGATCGAGGCCGGCATCCGCCAGCAGGATGGCGAAGAAGTTGCGCGGCGGACCGGAGATGCTGGACACGCCGATGGTCTTGCCCTTCAGCTGGGTGATGTCGGTGAGACCGGACGTCTTGGTCACGAACAGGCGGGTGCAGCCGCCATGCATCCCGGTGGTGAGCTTGACGTCGATGCCCTGTTCCAGCGGCTTGAGCCAGCTCAGCAGCATGCTGGCGCCGACATCGGCCTTGTCGGTCGCCAGCGCCTGCAGCATCTGGTCGGTCGTGCCGGCGTACTGGATGAACTCGACCTCGAGGTTGTGCCTCGCGAAATAGCCGCGCTCGAGCGCCACGGGAATGGCGGCGGTGCAGATCGCGGTGCCGCTGTAGGCGAAGCGGATGTGGCGCGCCGGGCCCTTCGGCTCCGCGGTCGGACTGTCGGAGGTGCGGCAGATCGGGGCGTCGGCGAGCGGATCGGCGATGCGCGTGCCAAAACCGGGGAAGGCGCGAGCGCTGCTCAGCACGCCGAGCGGTGCGGCGGCGCCGAGCGCGGCGGCGAAGCCGAGCAGGCCGCGGCGCGAAGTCAGCGTGCGCCGGGATGTGTCGGATGAGGCGGAAGCGGTCAGTGGATGATCATCGAGATGGGACATGGGGCACTCCTTGAGAAAATGTCGGAAGAAAATGTCGTATGGAAAGGGTGGTCAGGCGCTGGACGCCGCGCGCCAGCGCGTCGCGCGGCGCTCCAGCGCTTCCAGCACGGCGTTGAAAACGAGCCCCATCGCGGTGATCGCGAGGATGCCGAAATACATCTGCGGGATCAGGAAGCTGTACTGGCCGTAGATGATCAGGAAGCCGAGGCCGGCCTTGGCGCCGACCATCTCGGAGGCGACCAGCACCAGCATCGCGGCGGCGCTGGCGAGGCGAACGCCGACGAAGATCGTCGGTGCGGCGGCCGGCAGGATCACCTTGATGAACAGCTGCAGCGGCGTCGCGCCCATGGTGCGCGCGGACTTGACCAGCAGCGGATCGACCTGGCGCACGGCGGCGATGGTGTTGAGCAGCAGCGGCCAGGCGCAGCTGTAGATCACCATGGCGACCTTGGAGACCTCGCCGATGCCGAGCAGCAGGATGAACACCGGCAACAGCGCCAGCGGCGCGGTGTTGCGCAGCACCTCGATCAACTGGTTGAGCGCGCGCCCCAGGCGTTCGGAGCGGCCGATCACGAGACCGAGCGGAACAACGGTGACGACCGCGATCAGGAAGCCGCTCAGTGCCCGGAACAGGCTGGCGCCGACATGCTCATAGAGCTGGCCGTTGAGCGCGAGCTGCCAGCCGGCGTCGAGCACCTCGGACAGCGGCGGCAGGAACGCCGGGTCGGTCAGGCCGAGCCGCGGCGCGGCTTCCCACAGCGCGAGCAGCGCCAGCACCAGCGCCGAGCGGCGCCCGAAGGCAGCGAGCCGCCGCAGCCCTGCCGCCAGCCGCGGCAGGATGATCGCCGGCTTGCGGCGGGGATCGTCGGATGCGCCGCGCACGGCGCGGGGCAGGTCGAAGCTGGTGTCGAAACTAGACATGGGCCGGCTCCTGTCGTGGCTGGCTGATGGCGGCGGCCGTGTCGCTGCGTGCGGCCTGCTCCTGCTGAGTCCTGAGCACTTCGTCGCGCAGCAGCGTCCAGACCTGATGCCGGACCTCGCCGAACAGCGGCAATGCGCGGACGTCGTCGCTGTCGCCGCGCAGCGTCTCCGGAATGTCGATGATCTGCTTGATCCGTCCCGGGCGCGCGGTCATCACAGCGACGCGCTGCCCGAGCACGATGGCTTCGTCGATGCCATGGGTGATGAAGACGATGGTCTTGCCGGTGGCGCGCCAGATCCGCAGCAGCTCGGCCTGCAGCTGTTCGCGGGTCTGCGCGTCGAGCGCCGCGAACGGCTCGTCCATCAGCAGCACCTCGGGATCGTAGGCAAGGCTGCGGGCGATCGCGACACGCTGCTTCATGCCGCCCGACAGTTCGTGCGGATAGCGGTTGGCGAAGGCCGCGAGATTGACGAGATCGAGATAATGTTGCGCGCGGGCGCGGCGCTCGACGGCACTGAGGCCGGCGACCTCGAGGCCGAACTCGACGTTCTGGATCGCGGTGCGCCAGGGAAACAGCGCATATTGCTGGAACACGATGCCGCGGTCGCGGGCGGGCCCGGTGATCGGCTTGCCGTCGAGCAGGATGCGGCCGCTGCTCGGCGTCGTCAGCCCGCCGAGCAGATCGAGCAGGGTGGACTTGCCGCAGCCGCTCGGGCCGACGATGGCGAGGAATTCGCCGGGATGCACATCCAGCGTGATGTCGTCCAGTGCGGTGAAGCGGCGTGGCGGTCCGCCGCCGTCACCGCGGACCTCGAATTCCTTGCGGACCTGCTCGAGGCGGATCTTGGCGGTGCTCACTTGGCCGCCCCGGTCGTCTTGGCTGACGTCTCGGCCGCGTAGGGATTGAATTCGTTGGTGTAGAGATCGGCGGCCTTCAGCTGGCCCGCCTTGAGCGTGCCGTCCTTGACCAGCCAGTCGATCCACACCTGCAGCTGCTGGTCGGTGATTACGCCGCCGGGATCGGCGATGCCCGTGCTATTCCAGTACTTGATGGCGGACGCATCCTCGTTGCGCTTGCGTGCGGCGATGATCTTTTCGAAGCGGGCGCGCACTTCGCTGGGCGGCGTGGTGCGTTCCCATTCGATCGCCCTGGCGATGCCTTCGACCAGCTTGCGCGCGGCGGCCGGGTTGTCGCGGATGAATTTGGTGTGCAGCACGTAAGGTCCGCCGGTGAAATGTCCGAACAGCTCGATGTCGGAGAACAGCTTGCGGATGCCGCCGCGCTCCAGTGCCTTGTCGCGCAGCACGCCGGCAAGCGTCGTGACCTCGACCTGGCCCTGGCGCAGCGCCTGCTCGCCGGTCACCGGCGGCACCACCACCAGCGTCACCTGGCGGATCTCCTCCGCGGTGAGGCCGCCGCGGGTGAGGTACTCGCGCAGCACGAATTCGAGATGGGCGCCGAGCGTGTTGACGGCGACCTTCTTGCCGATGAGGTCGCGCGGGCCGCGGATCGGGCTGTCGTCCTTGACGAAGAAGCCCTGCCAGGTGTTGTCGTCGGAGCCGTAGTTGCCGATCACCGCCTTGACCGGCGCCTTGGCGGCGATCAGTTTGATGACGGCACCGTAGAAGGCGCCGCCGATGTCGACGTCGCCGGTGGCGACGCTCTGAATGTCCTGCGGACCGCTGATGGTGTTGCCGACATATTTCAGCTTCAGCGGCGCGAGGTAGCCGAGATCCTCGGCGAGTTCGTGAAAGCTGACCTGGCCGGCCCAGCCCTGGTAGCGGATTTCGGTCTTGTCGAGCGCCGGCTCGGCGAAGGCCTGGCCGAGCGCGGCGCCGAATGCCGCCGCAGCGAAGGCGAGGCGGCGCAGCGCCCCGAGGACGGGGCGCCTGGCGGCGAAGGCCTGGCCTTGGGATGACGATGTATGGGTCATGGCATGAGGTCCGGTGTGTGGAGGATGCGCTTACGCGGCCTTGATCGCGGGCTTCGGCGCCTTGATCCGCGTCGTGCTGCGGCGGCCGTCGACGCTCACCGGCACGTCGCCGTCGACGGTGGCGCGGCGCACCACGCGATGCGCATCGCCATAGTCGTTGACGGCGTAGTGCTGGGTGGCGCGGTTGTCCCAGATCGCGACGTCGCCGGCCTGCCAGCGCCAGCGCACGGTGTTCTCCGGCGCGGTGATGTGCGACTGGAATAGATCATAGAGCTTCTGGCCGTCGCCCTTCGGCAGGCCGACAAGGCGCTGCACGAAGTTGCCGAGCAGCAGCGTGCGCTCGCCGGTCTCGGGATGCACCCGCACCACCGGATGCTCGGTCTCATAGACCGTGCCGGTGAACACCTCCTCGAAATGTTTGCGGTCGGCCTCGCTGGCGCGGGTCTTCACCGCGGCATAGTCGTAGGCATTACTGTGCACGGCCCACAGTTCGTCGGCGAGGCGCTGCAGCGGCTTCGGCAGGCTGTCATAGGCGGCAGCGGTGTTGGACCAGACAGTATCGCCGCCGAACGCCGGGATCACCACGCCGCGCAGCACCGAGAATTTGGGGTAGGCGTCGACGAAGGTGACGTCGGTGTGCCACTGGTCGGCGCGGCCGCCGCCACGGGCGGAGTCGAGCTCCAGGATCGAGGACGTGCCCTTGATCGCGCCGACGGTCGGATGCGGCACCAGCGCGCCGAGCCGCTGCGCGAAGCGCTCCTGCTCGGCGTCGTCGAGGTGGCTCTGGCCGCGGAAGAAGATCACCTTGTGCTTGAGCAGCAGCTGGTTGATGGTCCGGATCGCCGCATCCGGCAAGTCGCCGGCGAGGCGCACATTGCGGATTTCGGCGCCGAGCCGGCCGGCGAGCTGCACGGCATCGATATTCGCTGCGGGGGCCGTCACAGAAGATTGGCTCATCATCAACTCCATGCGTTGCGTGACGACCGGCGGTTCGATGAAAAGGCGCCGCGGGTCACCGGTCGCCATGCATCCGGCAGCGCATCGAGGTCTGTTCGGCCGAGGCCGGTGACAGGCCGGCGCCGGAGCGCCGGCCTGTCTGGCGATCATTCCGCCGCGGCGCGGGCCGCGGGCGTGCGGACGGCGCTCGCATAGAGCGCGGGCTCGAAATCCTCCGCGATCGGACCGTTGATCCGCGCGGCGTGGGCGTCGAGATCGGCGAGGAACAGGTCCTGGCTGATGCGACGGACGATGCCGGGGATGTCGCGCTTGAAGCTGGGGATGTCGCCGACCGGCAGGCCGTAGCTGACAAAGGCCGCCGGATTGAAGACATGGATGTCCCTGAGATAGGGCGCCTGGCCCAGAGTCTTTTCCAGGTATTCATGACCGGCGCCGAGATAGGGATGGTTGGCAAGGCCTTCGTGTTCGTCGCCGGGCGGCGGCGCGAAGCGATCGCGCCACAGCAGGATCTGCTCGGCGAAATCCTTCAGTTCAGGACGCGCGCCCGGATCGATGAAATAGCCGGTGCCGGCGATGGCGAAATCGAAGGCGAACTCCGCGTCCGTGGCGTGGGCGATGATGCGGCCGTCACGCAGCTGCGCCGCGCTCCATTCCGAGGCGAGATGCAGGTGGAAGTTCGGAAACCGGGTGACGCGGGTGATCGCGTCGACGGGCGGTGTAGAGCCGTCGCGCTGGAAGCGCAGCGCCTGCTGCCAGCGCAGCGCGTCGGGCAGCGCATAGTAGTTGTCATAGGCGCCGGGGTAGCTGCGCAGGCGGATGACCGGCACCGCCGCGATGGTGGCGCGGCGCGCGAACAGGTGGACGTCGGCGGCGCCGGCTTCGAGCGCCACCGCGGCAGCGTCGAAGGCCGAGGCCGCCCCGCCGAGCACCGCCACCGACTTGCCGCGCAGCGCCGCGAAGTCGATCGGCTGCGAGGTGTGGGCATAGGCATGGGCCGGCAGGTTGCGGCTCAGCACCGGCGGAATCGCCGGGCCGCCATTGCCGGCGACGCCGTTGGCGAGGATGACCTTGCGCGCCGTCTCGGTGCGGAGCTCGCCGTCGATATCGAGATGCAGGCGGAAGTGGCCGTCCTGCGGCTCGATGCGCAGCAGCTTGGTACGGTAGCGCACGGCAATGCCGACGGTCTCGCGATACCAGGTGAGATATGCGGCCCAGTCGGTGCGCGCAATGCGGTCGAGCGTGGCATAGGCGTCAGCGCCCTGGCGCGCCTCGTACCAGGCCTGGAAGCTTAAGCCCGGCAGGCCGAGTTCGGGCCCGACCAGCGTCTTGGGCGTTCGCAGCTTGTTCATCCGCGCCCGCGTCAGCCAGACGCCCGCGGCCGCGGGGCCGTCGGCGCCGTCGATCACCGTGACATTGCCGATGCCGGCGCGACGCAGGGCGAAAGCAAAGGTGGTGCCGGACTGGCCGCCGCCGATGACAGCGACATTGTGGTCGATGCCGGGGCGCGCAGGCACCCAGTTCTCGGGATCGGGCCCGATCAGGCGGAGAGTGTTTTCGGCGTCGGCATCGGGGAAACGGGACATTCTGAAACTCGTTCTGGATTGCGAAGGAATGGTCGGTCGATCGGGTGACGAGGGAAGTGAGGTTCAGCCGCCGAGCACGCCGAGATAGGTGCGGCCGATCAGGTCGTGCGCGGCGTCGGAGTTCGGCGGGTGGAATGGGCCCGAGCGCACGTCGCGATAGAGCCGCTCGAGCTCGTTGCGGCGGTAGAGCGAGGACGCGCCGGCGATCTTGGTGGCGAGATCGACCACGCGCCGTGCGCCGTCGACCGCGTGCTGCTTGGCCGCAAGGATCTTGGCCGGCCAGTGCGGGCCGTGATCGACGCCGTCGGCCCAGTCGGTGGCGACACGGTCGAGCAGCGCCCAGATGCTGTCGAGCTCGATCGCGGCCTGCGCGACGTCGCGCTGGGTGTAGGGGTGGTGGGCATAGGTCTTGCCGCCGAGCGCCGCCGATACGCGCGTCTTGGCGCTGTCCACGGCGATGTCGAAGGCACGGCGGGCGATGCCGTAATACACCGCGCCGATCGCTGGAATGGCCGCGCCGAAGATGCCGTCGACAAACGGATCGGCGGGCGGCCCGGCCGGCAGGACGCGCGACACATAGGGCGCCTCCGCCACCGCGCCCTCGAGCACGGTATCGTCGCTGCGGGTGGCGCGCACGCCGATGGTGTCCCAGGTCTCCTCGGTGCGGTGGCCGCCGTCCTGGCGGCGGATGAAGGCGTGGACGATCCTGGGCTGCGCCGGATCGGTGTTGTCGAGGGCATGGAGGCCGAGCCAGTCCCACACCGGTGACAATGAGGTGAAGATCTTGCGTCCGGTGAAGCGGTAGGCGCCGTCGGGCAGCGGTTCGGCGACGACGGCCGAATTGCCGAGGCCGAGATCGTTGCCGATCTCGCCATGGCCGGCGGCGAAGATCTTGCCGGCGGCGGCCTCGCGCAAGATCCAGTCGGTGGAGTGGTCGCCCTTGCGCCAGAGATAGGCGGCGGTGCCGGTCCAGTACAGGTGCATGTTGATGGCGAGCGCCGTCGACGGCGCGTGATAGGCCAGGCGGGCCTGCTCGCGTATGATCTCCGGCGTCGTGAAGCCGAGGCCGCCGAATTCGGTCGGCACCGCGAGCCTGAGATAGCCGACCTCGCGCAGCGCCTCGAGATCCTCATAGAAGAAGCGGTTGTCGCGGTCATAGCCCGCCGCGCGGGCCTTGATTGCGTCGAGCAGCGTGTCGCTGAGCACGGTGCGGCCGCCGTGGCGGTCGGCGGCGGCGTGGGGCGTGGTGTCGATGCGTCGCAAAATCTGGTTCATGCCGTACCTTCCGTCGCGGACTGAGCACAAGGCCAAAATCCTAAAATCGGCCATCAAATAGTCAATAAAATGAATAGACTATTATTCGGCGTGGAACGCGCTGGCTGTTCCCGGATCGGCGCGTTGCGCGGCAGGCTTCGTTCGCATCACCGATTTTGCCGGGGCAGCCGCCCCGCGGAGGCCGCCACGAGTCGGGGCGCGGAGGCGGCCTGTCGTCGTGTCGCCGCGGTGAGGCTGCAGCATGGCGCCGTCGCTTGCTCGCACAACGGAGCGGGGTTTGTGCTCGCGTCGCGCCGAACAATGCAAATCCATTTCATCGACTTCACATGGACGTCGGCTACAATGTGCAGGGTGGCGAGATTGTTCGTCGCCGTGTCTGCCGACGCGGACGATCGTTGAAATCACCGGAAAGAACTGGATTCGTCCGCATGTCGAACGCGAGCGCTGCCGTCAGCTTTCACCACGATACGCCGGAACTGGCGAACGCCTATGAGCGTACAGGCGTGGTGCAGTTCAACCACGGCCAGGTGCTGATCGAGCGGCTGCGGATCGCGCCTGGCGAGCGGGTGCTCGACGTCGGCGCCGGCACCGGGCGGCTCGCGGCCTATGTCGCTGAGCTGGTCGGCCCGAGCGGGGAGGTCGTCGGCATCGATCCGCTCGGCCACCGCATCGCGATCGCGCAGTCGCGCTCGACCGCCAATGTGCGTTTCGCCACCGGGCAGGCCGAGGACCTGTCGGCCTTCGCCGACGGCCATTTCGATGTCGTTTACTTCAACAGCGTGGTGCACTGGATTGAGGACAAGCCGCGCGCCCTGGCGGAGGCGTTTCGCGTGCTGCGGCCGGGCGGCCGGATCGGTCTCAACACCAAGGACCCGTCGAAGCCGCACGAAATTCGCGGTTTCCTGCAGGCGGCATTGACCGATGTCGGCCTCGGCGACCGGCGGCGTGCCCCCCCGGGCGGCAGCGACGGCACCACCTTGCAGACCCTGCTGGAGGCGGCGGGCTTCCGTGTCGGCGACAATGTCCTGCACACCATCGTCGATTTCCATGACGACGTCGACGCACAGCTGACATGGTCGGAGAGCAGCGCGTTCGGCAATTTCCTCTCGGGATTTTCGCCTGAAGAGCGCGCGCGCATCCGCACCGCGCTGGCAGCGCGATTGGAATCGCGCCGCACGCCGGACGGGCTGCGGCTCGAGCGTTATCTGCGCTTTGCCACCGCGGTGAAGCCGTCAGCGAGCTGAGCGCGGGCGCTGTCCCAGCCAGCCGTTACCCTGCCTGCCATCGGAGTTCGCGCCATGACCGATCGTCGCCGCCTCGTGCTCAACCTGTTCATCTATCCGGGCGGGCACCATGAAGCGGCGTGGCGCTACAAGGATTCCGCGCCGGAGCGGGTGTTGGACATCACCTACTACCAGGAGCTGGCGCAGCGGGCGGAAGCCGCCAAGCTCGACGCGGTGTTCTTCGCCGACGGCCCGGCGCTTGCGGACAATATCCGTTACGCGGCGCGCTTCCGTGTCGAGCCGATCACCTGGCTCACCGCGATTGCCGCGGCGACGAGGCGCATCGGGCTGATCGCCACGGCCTCCACCACCTACAACGAGCCCTACAACCTGGCGCGGCTGTTCGCGTCGCTCGATCACATCAGCGGCGGCCGCGCCGGCTGGAACATCGTCACCACCAGCGCGCCGCAGGCGGCGCAGAATTTCGGCCTGCCCGAGCATCCGCCGCACAATGAGCGTTACGAGAAGGCGCGTGAGTTCCTCGACGTCATCACCAAGCTGTGGGACAGCTGGGAGGACGACGCCGTGGTCAACGACCCGGTGTCGGGGATCTTTGCCGACGCCGCCAAGATCCACCCGATCAACCATGTCGGCCGGCATTTCCGTGTCCGCGGGCCGTTCAACACCGCGCGCTCGCCGCAGGGGCGGCCGGTCTATGTCCAGGCCGGCGCGTCCGACGATGGCCGCGGCTTTGCCGCCCAGCACGCCGAAGCGATCTTCACCGCGCACCAGACGCTGGCCAGCGCCAGGGAATTCTATGCCGACATCAAGGCCCGCGCCCGCGCGTTCGATCGCAACCCGGACCATGTCAAGATTCTGCCGGGCCTCTCTCCCTTCATTGGCAGCACCACGGCCGAGGCGAAGCGGCTGCAGGACGAGTTCAACGACCTGATCCAGCCGGACTATTCGCTGACCCAACTGCGCCAGATGATCGGGCTCGACCTGTCCGGCTTCGATCTCGACGGCCCGTTTCCGCGCCACCTCATCGACACCAGCGGCCCGCGCGGCGTCGCCAGCCGCTTCCAGCTCGTCATCGACATCGTCGATCGCGAGAAGCCGACCATCCGCCAACTGGTGCAGCGCCTTGCCGGCGCGCGCGGCCATTTCGTGCTGGCGGGCACGCCGGAAGAAATCGCCGACCATATTCAGGGCTGGTTCGAAGGCGGCGCCGCCGACGGTTTCAACATCATGCCGCCGTGGCTGACCGGCGGCTTCGACGCCTTCGCCGAGCACGTCGTGCCGATCCTGCGCCGCCGCGGCTTGTTCCGCGAGGAGTATGAGGGCACGACCCTGCGCGACCACTACGGCCTGCCACGCCCCGACAGCCAGTTCAGCCATCCCGCCCGCGCGATCGCGTAAGACGGGCCTTTCCGTCTTTCGCTCGGGCGACGCTGAGCGCGGCATCTCCTTCACGCTCTGCGTCATCACCGGGCCGCGTGTCAGCGCCGTGACCCGGTGATCCAGCTCTACGTTCGGCATGAGCTTTTCTCCTCATGGTGAGGAGGCACGTCAGCGCCGTCTCGAACCATGAGGCCGAGGCGCATCTGCTGCGATCTTCGGGCCTCATCCTTCGGGACGCGGCTGCGCCGCTCCTCAGAATGAGGGCAAGGTTCCGCGAAGCGGGACCCTCGAAGGGAAGGCCCCTTTGCTGCGACATCCGGGCCGTCATCCTTGGAGGCGCGCAAAAGCGCGCACCTCAGGATGACGGGGAACAGTTCGGCTTGAAATTTGCTTCGCCCTAGAAAAAGCCCCGCGATGGCAGCGGCGTGCCGTTGATGGCCTGGTCGCCGATGGCGCGGGCCTTGTAGCTTGCCGGGTTGTGCGAGGCGAGGGTGCGGGCGTTGCGCCAGTGGCGGTCGAGGTTGGTGCTTTTCTTGGTCGCCGAGGCGCCGCCGACGTCGAGCAGCTGGCTGCCACCACGGATGGCGAGCTCGTCCACCACGATCTTGGCCTGTGCCGAGTGCAGCGCGGCAGCGGCGGCCAGCTCGGCGGCGGCCGGTGAGCCGGTGTCGAACGCGTCGGTTGCCACATCCAGCGCATCGGCGGCGGCGAGGATCGCCGCCTCTGCCGCGAACGCGCTGCTGGAAATCTCGCCGACGGTCTGCTGCAGCAGCGGATCGTCCACCGCCCGCTCGGCCGGGGCGTAATAGAAGGTACGCTGGCGCCGGCGCACCAGGGCGACGGCGTCGCGCAGCGTGGCGCGCAGGATGCCAGCGTTGACCGCGGTCAAGAACAGCTGGGCATAGGTGTTGGAATAGGCGACGCCATAGGCGACATCCGGCGCATCGAACACCACTTCGCTGCGCGCCACCGGCACGTTGCGGAAGTGCGTGGTGCCGGTGCCGGTCAGGCGCTGGCCGAAGCCGTCCCAGTCGTCGACCAGCTCGATGCCGTCGCGCTTCACCGGAATGAGTGTCGCGGCCAGCGCGCCGGACGCCTCGGCGACGCGCACCAGCACATAGTCGGCATAGATCGTCCCGGTGCTGTAATACTTCGTGCCGTTGAGCCGGTAGCCGTCGCCGTCCGGTGTCAGCACCGTGTCCGGGGTCGTGTCGCCGACCTTGCGGCTCTCGAGTTCGGTGGTGGCAAGCCCGATGATGGCGCCGTCGGCCACCGCCTTCTGCCAGCTCCGGCTCTGGTCGTCGCGCGGCGTGCGGATCAACCGCTCCACCACGCTGAAATGGTTGCGCAGGATGTGGGCGACATTGGCGTCGGCATCCGCAAGGCGGATCACCGCGGCGAACTGTTCGCGGATGGTGCTGCCGCCGCCGCCGTCGGCGGTGCGCAGCCGCAGCGCGCCGAGCCGCGAGCGCCGGATCAGGTCGACAATGTCGAACGGCAGGATGCGATCGCGGTCGCGGTCGGCGGCGCCCTCGGCGATATGGTCGAACAGGATCTGCAGTTCCGGCGCGCGCGCCGTGAGCGGCCGAGGCAGGGCGAGGTCGTGGATGGAGAGTGGCTTGTTCATGAGATGCCTGCCATGAGGTTGTCGGGGGCGACGGAGCGGCGCATCACAGCGCCGCGAGGTGGTCGGAGACGGTGACGGACTCGGGCAGGACCTTGCGTGCCACCAGCCAGTCCGCGGCCTTCTGCAGGTCGGTCACGAACGCCGTGTCGCTGACCGGATGGAAGCGGTACTGCCGCTTGAGGGCGATGAACTGGTCGCGGATCTCGTCGCTGTAGCCGGCCTTGGCCTGGGTGATGCGCTCGGCCTCGACGGTGTTTTCGGACACCCACTTGGCCTCGTCGCGGAAGGCGGTGTTGACGGCGCGGACCAGGTCCGGGTTCTCGGCCGCGAATGTCCGCGTTGTCAGGTACGAGGTGTAGTCGATCTGGAATTCGAGGTCGCGCCCCTCCAGGAACAGGTCATGCGCCTTGTAGTCACGCCGCGCGATGTCGACGCCCGGGCTCCACATCGACCAGGCGTCGACCTTGCCGGACGCCAGCGCCGGCGCCGCGTCCGGCGGATTGAGATAGACGAACTTGACGGCGTTGCGGTCGACCTTGTGCTTCTCCAGCGCCGCCACCAGCAGGAATTCGCCAAGGCCGGAACGGTTGACGGCGACCGATTTGCCGACGAGGTCCTCGATGCGGTCGATGCCGGAGCCGTCCTTGGCGATGATCGCAGTGGTGCGCGGCTCGTAGACCACGAACTGGGTGAACACCAGCGGCGAGCCGGCAATGATCGCCGCCAGCGCCGGCGTGGTGCTGCCGCCGAAGCTGAAGTCGGCGCTGCCGCCGGTGACGGCCTGCAGGGTCGGCGCATGGTTGGGGAATGGTCCGAGCCACTCCACCTTGATGCCGTCCTTGGCCAGGCGCTTGTCGAAATCGCCGCGCTCCTTGGCGATGACGTTGAGGCCGTTGAAGCCCCAGGTCAGGCGAACCTTGTCGGTGGTGCGGCCCGTCGCCGCGGTCGCGGGGGCGGCGAGGCCCGCGAGCGCGCCGGCGCCGATCAACGACGTCTGCAGGAAGCGCCGGCGGGACGGGTGAAGGAGGGAGGTCGTCATGTCGTGGCGGTCCATGGTTGAAAGGGGATCAGACGGCGAGCTTGTGCCGGGCGACGCCGAGCTCGGCGAGCAGCCGCGCGCGAGTCGCCTCAGTCTCGCCTGCGGCGGGGCGGTGTTCGAACGCGAGGCGGCCGTCGCGCATCACCAGGATGCGGTCGGCGAGGGCGATGGCCTCGTCGACGTCGTGGGTCACCAGCAGCACGCCGGGGCGGTGACGGGCGACCAGCTCGCGCACGAGGTCGTGCATGCGGATGCGGGTCAGCGCGTCGAGGGCGGCGAACGGCTCGTCGAGCAGCAGGAGTTGCGGCGCCTGCACCAGCGCGCGGGCCAGCGCCACGCGCTGGGCCTGGCCGCCGGAGAGGTTGCGCGGCCAGTCATCGAGCCGGTCGCCGAGACCGACCTCGGCGAGGGCCGCGGCCGCGCGGGCGCGGACGTCGGGCCCCGGCAGGCCGAGCGCGACGTTCTTCCACAGTGTATCCCACGGCAGCAGCCGATGCTCCTGGAACACGACGGCCGGGCGGCGCGGTCCCGCGATATGGCCGCCGTCGATCGGGTCAAGGCCGGCGACCGCGCGCAGCAGCGTGGTCTTGCCACAGCCGCTCTCGCCGAGCAGGGCGATGAACTCGCCGCGTTCGATGCGCAGGTTCAGCCCGTCGATCACCGTGCGGGCACCATAAGCGCGGCGCAGGCCGGTGATGGCGAGTGCGGGAGAAAAAGGATGGGACGACGGCTGTGTGGTCATGCCGCCCGCCGCGCGAAGTTCGGGTGCCAGGCGAGCAGCCGCCGCTCCAGCAGCCGCGCGATGGAATCGGCGGCGACGCCGATCAGCGCGTAGATCACGATGGTCAGCACGATGACGTCGGTGCGCAGGAATTCGCGCGCGTCCATGGCGAGGAAGCCGATGCCGGACTGCGCGCCGATCGTCTCGGCCACGACCAGCGCAAGCCAGGCGTTGGCGAGCGCATAACGCACGCCGGTGAGGATCGACGGCAGCGCGCCCGGCAGAATGACGCGATGGATCAGCTGTGCGGTCGACAGGTCCTGCACCCGTCCGAGCTCGATCAGTTTGGGGTCGACCTGGCGGATGCCGAGCGTGGTGTTGATGTAGATCGGGAAGGCGACGCCGAGCGACACCAGGAAGATCTTTTCGGCTTCGCCGACGCCGAACCACACGATCACCAGCGGCAGCAGCGCCAGGAACGGAATGGCGCGGATCATCTGCACGCTGCGGTCGATCAGCGCCTCGGCGAGGCGCGAGAACCCGACCAGGACGCCGAGCAGGAAGCCGACACTGCCTCCGATGACGAAACCGGCGGCGGCGCGCAGCAGGCTGATGCCGAGATCGACGCCGAGACTGCCGGATCTCGCCAGCTTCGCCGCGGTGCGCAGCACCTTGCTCGGCGCCGGCAGCACCTGCGGCGATAGCCAGCCGCTCTGGGCCAGGATTTCCCACACCACGACCAGCAGCACTGGCGCAGCCCATGACAAGGCCAGCAAGGTGTGCCGGCCGAGTGGCGCCGCCGGACGCGGGGCGGTCGCCGCTGGTCGGCTGTCCGCCGGCGGCAGCTGGCGCACCGCGCCTGCCGCGGGCACGGCGCGTTCGATATGGTCGGCGACGATCTCGCTCAAATGGTCCTGGTCCCGTGGTTGGCGCCGGCGCGCGACACGCCGCGCAATGGCGGCTTCGCTGCGATATGGCTGCTGTCACGGTGGAATCTTCCATGATTGATGATCTAGAGAAATAGTGGTGTATTCCAAATTGCCGGCGGTTTCGGGGAGATCCGCTCTCGCGAAAGGCCTTGGCGCGGCATGTTCGTCTTTTTCGTCGCCCTGGGTTTGCCCGCGCCGCGAATTTCGGGCAGCAACACCTGTGTTGCGAAAGAGGAGCATCGGTCATGACGTCATCAGCGGTTCGTTTCGGCATCTGGGCCCTGGTGCACGGCTCGCGCGGCGCGTTGCAGGATCCGGACGAGCCTTACGATGCATCGTGGGAGCGCAACCGTGCGCTGGTGCTGGAGGCGGAGGCGCTGGGTTATGATTCCACCCTGATCGCCCAGCACACCATCAACCCGCATCAGGAGGATCTCGACCAGCTCGAGGCCTGGACGGCCGCCGCGGCGCTCGCCGCGCTGACCAGCCGCATCGAGATCATCACGGCGATCAAGCCCTACCTGTTCCACCCGGTGGTGCTCGCCAAGATGGCGCTGCAGATCGAAAACATCAGCCGTGGGCGCTTCGGCATCAATCTCGTCAACGCCTGGAATAAGCCGGAGCTGGAGAAGGCCGGCATCGGCTTCGCCGAGCATGACGCGCGCTACGCCTATGGCCGCGAATGGATCACCGTGGTCGAGCGGCTGATGCGCGGCGAGCGCGTCACCTACCAGGGCGACCACTTCGACGTCAGGGATTATGTGCTGCGGCCGGGCGACCTCTACCGGGCGCGGCCGGCGATCTATGTCGGCGGCGAATCCGAGCCGGCGCGCGACCTCGTCGCCGGCCACGGCGACGTCTGGTTCATCAACGGCCAGCCGCTCGCCGACACCGCAGCGCTGATCGCCGATGTCGCCGCTCGCCCGCGGTCCGGGCCGCCGCTACGGTTCGGGCTGTCGGCCTTCGTCATCGCGCGGGAGACCGATGCAGAAGCCGAAGCGGCGCACCAGCATCTCCTGGCACTGGCGGCGAAGGATGCGCCGATCCGCGCCGTGCAGAAGGCCAACACCGATCCCAAGGTGGTGATGATGCAGACCATGCAGAAGTCGCCACGGGTCGGCAGCAATGGCGGCACCGCGGCCGGCCTCGTCGGCAGCTACGACACCGTCGCGGCGCGGATCCATGCCTTCCACACCGCGGGGATCGAGCTGTTCATGCTCCAGTTCCAGCCGTTCGAAGCGGAGATGCGCCGCTTCGCCGAACATGTCATCCCACGCGTGCGCAGCGGCGAGCGCCCGCGCTTCGCGCGGCCGGCCTGACAGGCTGCCGGCGCGTCATCCGCTTGCTGTCACCCTCGATCCGCGAACAACCGGCCCTGTCACGACGCGTCGCGTGGGCCACATGCCGCGGATGATCCCATGGACTCCAGAACCAGGCGCATGACCAAAATCAGGGAACTTCGCTTCAACGCCTTCAACATGACCGCGCCCGGCCACAACTGGGCAGGGCTGTGGTCGCATCCACGCGACCGCTCCATCGACTACAACACCCTCGATTACTGGGTCGAGTTTGCGAAGATCGCGGAGCGCGGGCTGCTTGACGGGATCTTCCTCGCGGACGTGTTCGGCGTCTACGACGTCTTTGCGGGCAGCCCGGAGACCGCGATCGGGCATGGCGTGCAGTTGCCGAACGCCGATCCGACGCTGCTGGTCTCGGCGATGGCGTTGGTCACGAAGCATCTCGGCTTCGGCATCACGACCAACCTGACGCTCGAGCATCCCTACCAGTTCGCGCGGCGCTTCTCGACGCTGGATCATCTGACCCGCGGCCGGATCGGCTGGAACATCGTCACCGGCTATCTCGACAGCGGCGCGCGGGGCATGGGCCTCGACGGCGGGCGGCAGCACGACGACCGCTACGATGTCGCCGAAGACTTCCTGACGGCGACCTACAAGCTGTGGGAGGGCAGTTGGGAGCACGACGCGGTCCGCCGCGACCGCGCAAGCGGCATCTTCACCGATCCCGCCAAGGTCCATGCCGTTCACCATGACGGGCCGCATTACCGCGTCAACGGCATCCATCTCGCCGAGCCGTCGCCGCAGCGCACGCCGCTGCTGTACCAGGCCGGCGCCTCGAAGCGCGGCCGCGCCTTTGCCGCACGACATGCGGAGGCGATCTTCCTCAACGGCCAGACGAAACCCATGCTGGCGGAGACCGTGCGCGCCATCCGCACCGCGGCCCGCGAGTTCGGCCGTGCGCCCTACGACATTCGCCTGTTCGCCGGCCTGAACGTCATTGTCGCGCCGACGCGGGCCGAGGCGCGCGACCTGCACGAGGAGTACGGCCGCCACGTCAGCGAGCAGGGCCAGATGGCGCTGCTGTCGGGCTGGACCGGCATCGACTTCTCGCGCTTTTCGCCGGACCAGGCCCTGCAGTATGTCGAGAGCAATGCGATCCAGTCGATGGTCGAGAACCTGACCAGGCGCAGCGACCGGCCGATGAGGGTCGGCGATCTCGCCTCGCTCAGTCCCGCAGGAGCGCGGGCGCCGTTCGTCGTCGGCTCGCCGCAGGATGTCGCCGACGAACTCGCGGACTGGGCGCGCGAGACCGACATCGACGGCTTCAACCTCGTGCGGCTGGTGGCGCCGGAATCGCTGACGGCATTCGTCGATCTCGTGGTGCCGGAGCTGCAGTCGCGCGGCATCTACAAGACGGCGTACCGCGACGGAACGTTGCGAGAGAAGCTGTTCCCCGAGGGCAGCGCGCTTCTGCCGCCGACACATCCAGCAACCGCCTTCCGGCGGGCGCGCTGACCGCGAGGCGTATCGCCGTCAGACGTCGATCTCGACCTGCAGCACGTCGTTGAAGCGGTTGAACGCGCCGCATAGTGCGATGCGCCAGGTCAGCTCCACGATCTCGGCGTCGCTGAAGTGCGCGCGCAGGCGCTTGAACATGGCGTCGCGAATGCGGTGCCAGTTGCTGGTGACTGCAATGGCGTATTCCACCACCAGGCGGTCGATGGCGTCGAGCTCCGGATGCTTCTCCCAGTCCAGCAACTGCGCCGCACCCTCGGGCGTGATGCCCTCGACCGCGAGCTTGGGCGCATGCTGCGCGACGCAGAACTGGCACTGGTTGACCAGCGACACCGCGACGATCGCGAGCTCCAAATAGCGCTTCCTGAGCACGCCCTCGTCGGCAAGGTCGGTGAGCAGGCGCCAGGTGTGCTCGAAGATCGGCAGACGGTTGGCCATGGCGCCGGCCTGCCCCTCGAAGGCGCCGCCGTAGGTCGTCATGCGGTCCCACAGCGGCCGCAGGTGCTCCGGCAGGTCGTCTCGTCGGCGAAGTGGGACGCGGGCCATGTCAAAACTCCGGTTGTCAGAAGCGAAGGGATTTCTCGTCCGCAAGCGCCGAACGCGGCTCGCGGCCGAAGCCGTCCGGTTTGAAGATCAGGAGGGCCACCAGCCCGACGCCGACGATCACCAGGCGGATGGCGGCGAGCTCGGATGCGCCAAGGCCGGGGACGAGGTCGATCAGGAAGCGGCTGCCCTCCAGCAGGAAGATCAGCGTGAAGGCGCTGACGAGTACGCCGCGGTTGCTGCCGCGCCCGCCGATCACCACGACCATGAATGCATAGGCGGTGAGGACCGGACCGAACTGGGTGGGATCGATATAGGTGTAATAGAAGGCATGCAAGCTGCCGGCGAGCCCGAGGATGGCGCTGCCGACGGCGAATACCCGCATCCGGACGCCGAGCACCGACTTGCCGAGCGCCTCGACCACGCCGGCGTCGTCGCGGGTGGCGCGCACCAGCCGCCCGAACGGCGAGCGCGCCAGCGCCTGCAGCAGGGCATAGACGGCGACCACAGCGAGGAGCGCGAGCGCGAGAAAGCCGGCATCGCCGAAGCCGCGCGGCCACAGCTCCTGGAACGGCCGCGTGATGCCGGTCACGCCCAGCATGCCCCGCGTCAGCCAGCCCTCGTAGCTGATCACCAGCCGCAGGCATTCGGCGAAGCCGAGCGTCACGATCGCGAGGTAGTCTTCCGACAGGCGCACGGAAATCAGCGCGCTGGCGGCGCTCAGCGCGGCGACGCCGACCACGGCGGCGGCGAGCGCGACCAGCGGCGGCACGCCCTGCAGGGTCAGCAGCCCGGCGATGTACGCGCCCAGCATGTAGAAGCCGAACAGGCCGAAATTGACCAGGCCCCCCATGCCCCACTGCAGGTTGAGCGCAAGGCCGGCGAGGGCAGCGATGGCGACGACGGTGAGCGTGGCGATCAGATAGGCGGTCATTTGGTGATCCACCGCGTTCCGAACAGGCCCCATGGGCGCAGCAGCAGCAGGCCGGCCATGACCAGGAAGGTCACGATCATGCGATAGTGCACCGGCATCACCAGCGTCGCCAGTTCCTCGGCGATGCCGAGGGTGAGCGCGCCGGCGACGGCGGCCATCGGGTTGGCGATGCCGCCGAGGATGGCGGCGGTGAACACCGGCAGGAGATAGGTCCAGCCCATCTGCGGTTCGATGTTGGCGTCGAGCCCGACCAGCACGCCGGACAGGGTGACCAGGACGCCGCAGATCAGCCACACGCCGGCGACGACGCGCGAACGCGCGATGCCGCGGACGGCGGCGAGGTCGGGATTGTCGGCGAGCGCGCGCATCATGCGGCCGAGGCGGGTGAAGCGGAAGATCACCCACACCGCGACCAGCGCGATGCTGACCGTGACGAGGATGGCGAGCTGCTCATGGTTGAGGCGGATGTCGCCGAGGCGGATCGGCCGCGCCACCGCGACGTCGTAGGCGCGCGGCGAGCTGCCGGCGAGAAAACGTATCGTGTTCTCCAATGCGATGGCGACGCCCATCGAGGCGACCAGCAGCGTCACGCCCGAGCGCTGGCGCAGCGGGCGATAGGCGAGCCAGTCGATCGCGACCGCCATCGCGGCGAACAGCAGCGCACCCGCTGCGGCCGACAGCCACAGCGGCAGGCCAAGCATCACGTTGCCGACATAGACGAGATAGGCGCCGCAGGTCAGGTAGGAGCCGATGGCATAGTTGGCGAAGCGCAGCACGCTGAACGACAGCGCGAGCGCCAGCGCCGGCAATGCCAGGAGCAGCCCGGTGACGAGGCCGTTGACCAGAAGCTGTCCCACCTACGCGCCTCCGAGATAGAGGCTGCGGATGTCGGGGTCGGCGAGCACCGCCGCCGCCGGCGCGTCGAGGCGAATGCGGCCACTGACCAGGACGATGCCGCGATCGGCGACGGCAAGGCCGAGCCGCGTGTTCTGCTCGACGATCAGCAGCGTGACGCCGGAGGCGGCGATGCGGCCGATGACGTCGAACAGGCCTTCGGCGTTGCGCGGCGACAGGCCGGCGGACGGCTCGTCGAGCGCGAGCACGGACGGCTGCGGCATCAGCGCCGCCGCCATGGCGACCATCTGGCGCTGGCCGCCGCTGAGATGCCCGGCCATCTGGCGCAGCTTGGCGCGGATATCGGGAAACAGGGCGAGCACCGCCTCGAGGCGCGCGGCGAAGGCGGCGCGTGAGCGCTCGGCGGCGACTTCATGGCCGACGACCAGGTTTTCCAGCACCGTCATGTTGCGGAAGACGTTGGCCTCCTGTGGCACGTAGGCGAGGCCGAGCGCGGCGCGTGCCGGTGCGCCGAGCCGGCTCACGTCGGCGTCGCCGAGCCGGATGCCGCCGGAGAAGGGCATGAGCAGGCCGACGGCCGTCTTCATCAGGGTCGACTTGCCCGAGCCGTTGGGTCCGACGACGACCAGCGTTTCGCCGGGGCGCACCGACAGGCTCACGCCATGCAGGATCGGCTGGCCGCCATAGCCGGCGACCACGTCGTGCAGTTCCAATCCTGTCGCCTGGGCGGTTATGGCTGGGCTCCCAGATAGGCCGAGGCGACGTCGGCATTGGTGATGACGTCGTCGAAGCGGCCTTCGGTCAGCAGGCGGCCTTCGGCCAGCACATAGACGTGGTCGCACAGGGCGCGCACCATGGCCATGTTGTGCTCGACGATGCCGAAGGTCACGCCTTCCTGCCGCAGCACCTGCACGAAGTCGACGATCTCGCCGATGCGCGTCGGGTTGACGCCGGCGCTGGGTTCGTCGAGCAGCACGATGCGGGGATCGAGCATCAGGGCTCGGCAGAGTTCGAGCAGCTTCTTCTGGCCGCCGGACAGCGTGCCCGCTAGCGCGTCGGCCAGCCGCCACAGGTCGACGCGCTGCAGCAGGCCGCGGGCCTTGTCGATGGCGGCGGCCTCGTCGTCGCGGACCGCGCGCCGCGCGCAGAGGAGCGACAGCAGTCGTTCGCCCCGCGCATGGGGCCTCGCGACCAGCAGGTTTTCCAGCACGGACAGGCTGGAGAGTTCGCGCGACAGCTGGAAGGTACGCGCCAGCCCGCGGCGTGCGCGCCACGCCGGGCCGTGCCGCGTCACCGTCTGCCCGGCGAGCCGCACGTCTCCGGCGGCAGGCCGCACCGCGCCGGCGAGCACGCCGAACAGCGTGGACTTGCCGGCGCCATTGGGGCCGATGAGGCCGGTGACGGCGCCGGCGGCGAGCCGCACCGACGCGCCATTCAGCGCGCGGAAGCCGCCTTCGTACACCACACTGACGTCGTCGGCCTCCAGCATTGGCTCAGCGGATCTCGCCGATCAGCTTGCTCTCGCCCGACTTGATGACGAAGTGGCCGTAGGCGAGATTGGTCTGGTCGCCATTCGGCGCGAAGCGGAAGTCCGACGCCGCGCCTGCATAGCGGAAGGGTTTGCCGGCGCGCAGCGCCTTGAGCGCTTCGGCCGGATCGCCGATCGACGGCGCCTCGGCGTTCACCAGCGCGGGAAACTCGCCGCCGAACCGCGTCGCGTCGGTGCTCCTGGCCTTCTCGATGGCGAGGGCGGTGAGCACGATCTGGTCGAACACCTGCGCGCCGAAGGTCATGATCGTACCGTCCGGCTTGCCGATTTCCTTGAGATAGCGGCTGTAGGCCTCGGATTTGCCGACGGGGACGTGCTGAGTGTGATGGACGCCTTCGGCGACGTTGGCGCCGACGTTCTTGACAAACTGGCCGTTGCTGCCTGCCGCGTTGCCGAACGCGTAGATCGTGCTGTCGTAACCCGAGCGGAACGCTTCCTTGGCGATGGCGCTGAGCTCGTTGATGTAGGCGGCGACGAACACCGCTTCCGGCTTCTTGGCGAACACCTGCTCGACCTCGGTGCGATAGGACGGCTGGCCGGCATTGAAACTGACCTCGTCGAGCACCTTGCCGCCGGCCTTGGTGAAGGCGTCGCGGAACGGCTGGATCGTGCTCTTGGTGAACGGCGTCTGCAGCACGAGGATCGAGGCCGTCTTGACGCCGCTGGTGACCATCGCCTTGCTGAAAGCCTCGCCCCAGGCGCGGCCATTGGTCTGAAAGCGCCACACGAGATTGCGGTTGTCGCCCTCGGTGATCTCGTCAGCCGAGCCATTGACGCTGAGCAGAACGCCCCTTTCCAGCGTAATCGGCTTGACAGCGAGTGCGACCGCGCTGCTCCACACGCCGCCGACGGACACGACCTTGTCGATATCGATTAGCTTGCGGACGGCGGCGACGCCGGCGGTCGGCTGGGACTCGTCGTCGGCCACCACCAGCTCCAGCCGGCGTCCGAGGACGCCGCCGGCATCGTTGATGATCTTCACGGCGGCGCGCGCGGCCTGCTCCTCTTCCGGCCCGTAGGGGCCGCCGGTGCCGGTCAGCGGCGCGAGCAGGCCGATGCGAATGGTGGATTCGTCCGCCTGTGATAGCGCGGGAACTGCGAGGGAGGCGGTGATTGCGACCGAGGCCGCGAGAAGGGCACGGCGCGACAGGGATGAGGACAGCACGGTGGTCTCCAGCAATTCGGTCGCGTGCAGCCCTGCAGCATTACAGCTACAAAATCCGCCCGCGGCCGATTCCGATGTGAGTGCCGGCCAGAGGTTTAGGGGCCATCGATGGCGGACACGTTCGGGACCGACGTCTCGCGACCGGCCATCCTTGTCAACATGTTCATGAAAAGAAGAATGTTTGAATGACGAGCGGCGATGGCGCGATAAAAACGCACTATATCATTCGGCAAAGTTGAAAATTTTATCGCCGCCGGAGACGTCGCCTATGGGCACCTCAGCGCGGTCAGCTGCTTGGCGGGCGATCGATGGCGTGTCCCGTGCGACGCTTAGCTTGAGGTCCCGGTGGCAACCGGCCGATACAGCGTCGCCGGATGCGGTGGGGTGAGGCGGGCGCGGCCGGCGCCGAACAGCTTTTCCCGTAGCGTGCCTTGTTGATAGGCGGCCTTGTAGCGGCCGCGCCGGGTCAGCTCCGGCACCAGGAGGTCGGCGACATCGGCAAAGCTGTCGGGGGTGACCGCGAAGGCGAGGTTCAGCCCGTCGACGCCGGTGGCCGCGATCCAGGCCTCGATCTCATCGGCAACCTTGTCCGGCGTGCCGACCAGCACTGGGCCGATGCCGCCGATGCCGACATGCTCTGCGACTTCGCGCACCGTCCACACCCGGTCCGGATCGGCGCGGCTGATGTTGTCCATCGCCGACCGTCCGGCCTCGTTCTGGACATGGCGGATCTCCTGGTCGAGGTCATAGGTCGAAAAGTCGACACCGGTCCAGCCCGACATCAATGTCAGTGCGCCTTCGTGGCTGATGTGGCGGCGATAGTCGGCGTGCTTTGCCGCCGCCTCCGCCTCGGTCTCCCCGAGGATCACCGTCATCAGGCTGAAGATCAAAAGCTCCGCCGGATCGCGGCCGATCTCGGCCGCGAGCGTCCGCAGCGCCGCGACCCGCGCGGCGACGATCTTGGCCGACGGTCCGGACATGAACACGCATTCGGCATGCCGCGCCGCGAAGCTGCGGCCGCGTGGCGAGGTGCCGGCCTGGTACAGCACCGGAGTGCGCTGCGGCGACGGCTCGCTGAGATGGATGGCGTCGAGGCGATAGTTCGGCCCGTCATGACGGACGCGATGGACCTTGGCCGGATCGGCGAAGATGCCGCGGGCGCGGTCGCGCAGCACCGCATCGTCCTGCCAGCTGCCTTCCCACAGCTTGTAGACCACCTCCATGTATTCGTCGGCGACGTCGTAGCGGTCGTCGTGGGCGGTCTGCTGCGTCCGCCCCATGCCGCGCGCGGCACTGTCGAGATAGCCGGTCACCACGTTCCAGCCGATGCGGCCTTCGGTGAGATGGTCGAGCGTCGACATCCGCCGTGCGAACGGGTAGGGCGGTTCGTAGGACAGCGTACAGGTGACGCCGAAGCCGAGATGCTCGGTCACCGCGGCCATCGCCGACACCAGCATCAGCGGATCGTTGACCGGCACCTGGGCGGCGTTGCGCAACGCTGCATCCGGCGTTCCGCCGAACACGTCGTAGACACCGAGAACATCGGCGAGGAACAGGCCGTCGAAGCGGCCGCGCTCCAGCGTGCGTACGAGGTCGAGCCAGTACGGCAGGCGGTTGTAGTCGGCGGAGCGATCATGCGGATGGGTCCACAATCCTGGGGACTGATGCGCCACGCAGTTCATGGCGAAGGCGTTGAGGCGGATCTGTTGCGGCATGGCGTCTCTCGCGATGGCGGGCCGGCGCGAACAGGGGCCGGTGCGATCCGGCGATAGTCCGTTCCGCGCGTGCTGACAAGCGATGCACCGGCGCGTGCCGCGAGCGAGTGCCCTTCCGGCCGGAACCTGGCGACGGTTTGATCTCGCGCGACGCCGCTTTGAAAAACAAACCTGCTGTGCCGGCGCCGGCGCGAGACGCGTTCATTGTTTTGTTCGCCGGTGCATTGCCAATCCCCATCCGGTGCATGACGATCATGCGACGGCGGTGCGTCGCCGCCACGATCAACCAGGAGATGCGCGATGGCTGAGTTGGCCGGAGTGATCGATCTGCAGGCATGGCGCGCCGCGCGGCGCGCTCCTGCGCTGGAAGCAACGCAGCCTGAGCCAGATCCAAGGTCGCAGTCGAACGCCGTGGCGCTCGGTCCGCTGTCGGCGACGTCGTTCGCGCTGCCGATGGCGTTCTTTGCGTTCTGGCCGGCGTTCGTCGCGGTCGAGACGCCGGTCTGGCCGCGCCACGACGTCACGCCGGGTGAATAAGGCGGACTGCGGCGCGGCACCGGTCTTGAATCGGTGTTGGACGTTCAGGTCAGGCGGCCGAACAGCTGCATCCTCAGCTCGCGCGCCGATACGCCGTAGGCGCGGCGGAAGCGGCGGCTGAAGTGCGAGAAATTCGAGAAGCCGAACTCCAGTGCCAGTGCGCCGATGGTCTGCTGCTTGAAGTCGGGCGAGCAGATCTTGGCGCGGCAGGCCTCCAGGCGCTGGCTCCACAGCCAGCTCGAGAAGGTTTCTCCCTCCTGGCGGAACAGCGCATGCAGGTAACGGATCGAGATGCCGATGTCGGCGGCAGCCCTGGCTGGCGACAGTCCCGGCGTCTGCAGGCGCGCCAGCGAATAGGACTTGATGCGCTTCAGCGTCGCCGAGCGCGTCCAGCTGTTCTGGCGGCGCGGCTTGATGATCTCGGCGGCGCTGATGGCGAGCAGCGAGACCGCCGTGGCGGCGAGGCGCGTGAAGGTCGCCTCGTCCAGTTCACGCTGATAGGCCGCGAGGCGGTGCAGGTAGCTCGCCGCCAGCGCCGACAGGCCGGAACTGGTGCCGAACGGCTGCGTGGCGATCACCTCCGGGCAGCCGATCGCACGCACGATGGCCGCTTCCGGGAAGCAGATCATCAGCGCGTCGAACGGTTCGGCGAAGTCGGCCTGGAACGCGCGCGTCAGGTCGTGAAACACATACTGCCCGCTGCCGATCCGGACGTCACGGCCATCCTGGCGCACCAGGCACACGCCCGAGATGACCAGGCTGGCCATCATGGTGGCGGCGGGGTCGAGCGTCGCCGCGGGGCCGAACCTCAGCCGGTCACCATTGATTCGGCAGACACGGATGTCGCCCGCCACGTGGGCCTGCAGATCGAGATGTGGCGAGGACGCCTGCGGATGAACGGCGAGACCAGGCAGGGCGTCATCGAGCGTGGTGCGCGCATCGTAGGACATGCGCTGCAGTTCAGGTCGTGTGCTGGTGAGGCAGTCGGTGGTGTCCATTGCTGTGATCGGTCCCCACGTCCGTTTGCTGATGGCCCGAACCTGCATGCGCCTTGGTTTCAGCGGCATCCTGCAGGAACGGCGAAATCACAGACCACGAGCAAACATGAGTTTCTGGTGGCGCCCAGGACCGGACATTCGCGTCGCGTGCTTGCGGCGATGTAAGGCGCGAATGTCAAATCCGCTCCACTCGCAATGACGATAAGTCTGAATTTTCAGCAATCGAAGCCCAATATGCGGGAATTGGCCGCATCTGCCTGCAAGGGCAACTCTTTGGTCTCTCCAAATCAACCGCCGCACAACCGGCTGCAACATTGCTGCGCTGCAGGGCGAATGGCCTTATGCCGCCGCGTGGAAACGCGCCGGCGGCATGAGGCTGCGAATCGGTGACGGCCTGACGCCGCTCAGGGACGGTAGGCGCGGGGCGACAGGCCGAACGCGCTCTTGAACGAGCGGCTGAAGTGGGAGAAATCGCGAAAGCCGCAGTCGAACGCGATCTGCTTGATCGAGCGGCTGGCGAGCAGCGGATCGTCGAGCTTGCGGCGGGTGCGTTCCAGCCGGCGCTGCGCCATCCATTCACGGGGCGTGGTGTCGAACTGGTAGAACCGCTTCTGCAACGAACGCAGCGTCATGCCGAGTTCGGCGGCGAGCGTGTTGACGTCGAACGCCGGGCTGTCGAGCAGCTCCTCGATCCGCTGCAGGCTGGAGAGGAAGATCTGGTCGGACGTGGCCTCGGCCGCTTCGTCGAGCGCGACCTCGATCAGGTCGGCGAGCACCTCGCCCATCTTCTGCACGATCGTCGAGTCGGAGGCGGGGACGAAATCCTTCATCCGCCGGATGCAGTCGGTCAGCAGCAGCCCGACCGGATCGTCCTCGCCAAGACGGATGGCATGCCGCCGGTGCGGGCGGAAGCGCAGCGAGAACACCGGACCACCCGAGGCGATGATGCATTCGGCATGCTGGTCGGCGGCGTTCCACTGCAACTGCGCAAAAGGTGTGATCAGCAGCGCCTCACCGCCATGCAGCGGATAGACGTCGCCGTTGCTTTGCAGCATGGCACGCCCGCGCGTCTGGACGCAGATGGCAAAGCTGAGATGGCAGTCCGGCTCGTCGGCGGTGATCACGGTCTGGGGCGCCCGACCTTCGCAGAACTGTACGCCGGCGAACTGTCCACGGTGCATGCGGCGGTCGGGCGTGCGCGGCGTGGGTGGCGGAAGATGCGATGGTGTGTGTGATCCAGTCATCGATCTCGTCATGGGCGCACCATCGTGCATGTCGGGCCTGCGTGCATGTCGGGCCTGAACGGGGGTGGGGTCTGAATAACGGCAGGCCGGCGATGGCGGTTGATCCGCATCGCCGGCCGGAGCTCCTCCAACTCAGCATGCCAAAGCAGCCATAGCTGCTTCGGATGCCGCCTTGGCGTCGGCGCTTACTTGTAGAAGGCCGGACGCTTGGTGACCGGCGGCGCCGGCTCGTCCGGCGCCCACAGCCGGTAGCTGAGGCTCGCGAACGCGGTCCAGCCCTTGGTGATGCTGGCGGTGTCGCCGGCGAGGTTCGGCGTGCCGCCCGACGCCTTGGACGAGACTTCGTCGAGCGCCCACACCGTGAGGGTAGCGGGGCCGAAGTTGTAGGCGACGAGACCGCCGACCGCCCAGATGTTATAGCGGTTCACGTTGATCGCGCCGTTGTAGAACCCGCTCGACTTGTCGTTGCTGACCTGGCCGACATAGTAGGCCACCGGACCGAAGGTCCACTTGTCGATGGTCTTGGTGACGGTGAAGTCGGCGTGGAAGACGTCGCCGCTCTGATAGTTGGTGTAGGTGTTCTTGGTGTTGAACTCTTCATACAGGAAGGCGGTGATGTTCCAGCCGTCCTTGAGGTAGGAGACGATGAGTTCGGGCTGGAAAGTCCACCACGGGTTGCCGACGTTGTTGAGGCCAGCCGGGCCGCTGATCGAGCCGTTCGGCGTATAGATGCCGAGGCCGGTCTTGATGAAGAAGCCGCTGTCGCCGAGCTTCCAGCTCAATTCCACCGGCACGATGTAGGTGTTGTGCATGCCGGCCTGCTGCGCATTCACCGGCGCGCCGACGTCAGCCATGATGAACGGCTGCACGATGACGGCGTTGTAGGTGGCGCCGAGGAAGGTCCAGCCCGGCACGAATACGAGACCGGAAGCCTCCACCGCCGCATGCACCTGGGTCTGTGCACCGCCGACATTCGGCGCGCCCGGGCCAACGATGCTGGCCTGATAGGTGAAGACCTGGTCGAACATGTAGATGCCCGGGGGCGGCGCGCCTGCGCTCGCACCGATGGTGATGCCGGGCTTGGTCGCCCAGCCGGGCGAGCCGAATTCGTAGGCGCTCGCCGAGGTCAGGCTTGCCGCTGTCAATGCGGCCGCGCCGACCAGGACGCTGGCAGTCTGCTTGAAGTTCATCGTTCCCCCTAGTCCCGTGAAGCCAACGCTTCGCGAGTCAACGTCGTTGCAATGGGGAAATGCTATGGTGACGATTTTTTGAGAGCTTCGCTGGGTGCGAAGTAAAAGTTGGCCCAGGACGAATGCGCGCGAGTGTGTCGATCAGAGCACAGCTGGGCCTTCGGATCGTCCTCTGAATGCAGAAGAATCGGCGTTCTAGCCTCGCCGGGAAGACATCCTTGATCATGCGTGCAGAGCCGCCGATCGAACTCCCGTGGCCGCGGCTTTTCCGTATAACGTCGGGCGGAAAATGGCGCGCAATCGCGGACGGCGCGCCACTTTTGTTGGCTTCAGTCGTTCGTTGTCTCGATTGTTTGTTTCAGCCGGGCAGCAATCTCTTCCTCCCGATGCTCGGCTGCTCACTGGGCCCGGCCTACGGGCCGGGCCATTTTTGCTGATCGACAGGCTGGCGGTTGTTGTCGCCCCCGAGCGCGGCGTTTGTGCGGTTGCAGTCGATGCCGCGGCTTGTTGCGACGCTGCTCTGTGTGTGCTGTCCCGTGCGTGTTGCCGACCGGTGGCGTTTCGCGCCTCTTGAGACGGGCGTTCATGGTGGTGCCGGTCGTTTGACCGTGCGCGAACAAAATCAGGTCTCATGCCGATGGTCAACCGCAAGTCGCAGGTTTGAACTGGCGCGCCCGCGCACGGCCATGCGAGGCTGCGCGGCGCCGGCCCGCGCGCTGCGGAGGCCGATTGATCCGTGATGCAGGGACCGCCGCATGTCCAGCCAGGACCGACCGCAAGACTGGAAGAACTACGACGACTTCGCCGCCGGCATCGACACCAATCGTTTGCCGCCGTCGCCTGCGCTGCAAGGGCGCAGCTTCGATGTCCGCTTTGATGCCGCGCACAAGCTGCATCTCGCATTCGCACAGGGACAGGTGGTGTGGTCGGACGAACACGGCGACGGCAGCGACCCCTGCGATGTCGTCGAGGTCGCGCCCCACACCTACTTCGTCGATGTCGCGTTCGCGGCACGGCCGACGCAGGCGGCGACACTGATCCTGAACGTGGCGACGCGGCGGGTGCTGTGTGTCACTTCCATTGTCCGCGGCGCCGACGAGGTGCGTGGCGAGCCGCGTGTCGCGCAGGTGTTCCGGCCGGGGATCATCGACAACCTCGACGGGCCGCCAGGGCCGCTGGTGCCGGCGCCGACGCGCGACCTGATCGGCCTGCGCGCGCATTTCACCTACAGCCCGCAGCACACCTATGAGCACACTTATCTGTCGTCGGAGCGCTATTGCTGGCAGTGCCTGGTCGGCGTGCAGCGCGGCCATGGCGATGTCGACCTGACCACCACCTACAGGTTCGATGACAATCAGTACGTATTCACGTTCCGGGAATTCCTCATCCCGGTCGCCTCGGTGTTCTTCTACAACTTCGACACCATGCGCTCGACCGGCAAGTTTCTTGGCATCACCGGTGACGGGCGGATCGAGAACAGTCGCGCGGGCGCGATCATCCGCAAGGCGTCGATGACCTACTATCTCCCCGGCCAGGAGCCGGTTTAGTCCAGAGGTGAAACTTGGAAGCGAAGATGCGGACGGCTTATGAAATCGTGAAGGCCCACTACGACGCCAGCAGTCGCGGCGATCTCGACGGCATGCTTGCCGATCTCGCGCCCGACGCGGAGTGGATCGAGATGGACGGTTCGCTGTGCACGGGCACCCATGTCGGGCCCGCCGCCGTGGTCGAGAATGTGTTCAAGGTGATCGGCAGCACGTTCGAGGGTTTCGAGTTCCGGCTGGATCGGCTGCTCGATGCCGGCGACGAGGTGGTGGCGATCGGCGGTTATCGTGGCCGGCACCGCCAGAGCGGCAAACCGTTCAGCGTGCGCACCGCACATCTGTGGACGGTGAGGGACGGCAAGGTCCGTCGCTTCGAGCAGTTCACCAACACCAAGCTGCTCGACGACGTCGCGTCCTGAGACGCAGGCGGGATGCCGACCGCGGCGCCATGCCCTTCGGGGCGGCGCCGCGTCCGGTCAGGCGCCGACCTTGCGGGCGTCGCTCGGCGACATGCCATAGCGCTTGCGGAACGCCCGCGAGAAGTGCGCGGTGGAGGAGAAGCCGCAGGAGAATGCGACTTCCGAGATCGATCCATTGCGGAAGCTGCCGGCAGTCAGCCGCTCCCGGGTGCGCTCGAGGCGCAGGTCCCAGATATATTGCGAGGGGGTGGTGTCCGCGGCCTGGAAGGCACGGAAGATGTAGCGGCGCGAGCAGCCCATGCGCTGCGCGATCTCCTCGATGTCGAGATCGCTGCGCGCCAGGTTGTTCTCGATATACGCTTTGACGCGGGCGCGCAGGATGCGCAGCGTGCAGGAATCGTCGCCCTCCTGATCCGACGAGATCATCATGGTCGCGAGCCGCGCGAGCGAGTCGCCGACTCGCGACGCCTCGAGCTCCTCGAAGCGTGCGATCTCGTCCATGGTCGAGCGTACGAATGCCGCGACGACACGCGGCACGCCGGCGGGATCGTCACAGAACACGTGCGGCAGCGACAGCCGCTCCAGTGCCGCTGCGGAAAAGTTGTTGCGCGGCACCTGCAGCAGCAGCTGGCTGATGCGCGACTGGTTGTTGAGCTGATAGGGCCGCGTCGGATCGTAGACGATCCACGACTTCGGCCCGAACGCGAACGCCTTGCCGTCCTGTTCGAAGATCGACTGTCCTTCGAGTTGCAGGATGAGCTTGATCGAGTCGACGTCGTGGCTGCGCTGCACGACGCGCGTCGCCTTGACGCCATGTGGGCTCGCGGTGATGCGTGACAGGCGGCACGCACCGAGCGGCGCCGACATCAGCTCCGCGTCGGCATCGTCGTCGGCATGAAAGCCAAGCTTGATGTTGCCGAAGAACTTGCGTGCAGATTCGGCAAAATACTGGCCCGAGCTGACCGTCACATGGTGGTCTTCGACCATGATCATCGTTTTCCTCCGTCGTCGCGGCCGGCGGTCCGGGCCTGTTTTTCTGCCATCGTAGCGGCGGCAGGATATTCGTCAATCTTTCTAAAACGTTGCATCATCTACCGCGTCGCGGCCGGTTCCGTCCCGGGGGTGTCGCGATGCAGCAGCGGGGAGCGGTTTATCCCGTGCGAAGTTTCGCTTGATCGTTGGCGCAAGCGGCGTCCGCAGCCGTCGCCGGATCGGTTGCGGCCTTCTAGTAATGCAGGTTCCACGGCGCCCAGGCGTCGATCGAGCGTCGATTCGGAACCTGTCATGATCGTGTCTCCACCACCTCTGTCGTGCCGTGAAGCCGCCGATGCGCCGCGTCGAAGGAGTCGCGAAGGGAGCGCCGATTCGCCGGCCGCCCCGACCGGTGCGAGGGACGGCGAGACGATCCGGGTTGCGTGGAGATGGAGCGAGGACGGCGTCGTCAACTGGCGTGATGGTGTTGGCCGGGCGCCGAAAATTCGACGCGTCGGTTTCGATACATCGATTGCCGCGCCAGCGGGAAGTAGTCACTTTGCAGTAACCTTTGAAGTCACCGCCGGGAAACCGGCCGCGCGTGATCACTGCAGCGTGTCACCCGGCGGCGCAGGGCGGGGGCGTCGGTCCGGCGCCGCGCTGCAGGGATCCCGCTTTCATTCAACAACCCCAATCGCAAGGTGTGCATGACGATGGCTGAGGAATTCGACTACGTGGTGGCCGGGGCGGGCTCGTCCGGCTGCGTGATCACCAACCGCCTGGTGGCCGCGGGCAAGCGGGTGCTGCTGCTGGAGGCGGGGCCGGCCGACAACGACATGTTCATCCACATCCCGGCGACCTTCGTCCGCGTCATCGGCACGGAGCGCAGTTGGGTTTACGAGTCTGAACCGCAGCCGCAGGCCGCCAACCGGGCGATGTATGTGCCGCAGGGCCGCACGCTCGGCGGCGGGTCGTCGCTCAATGCCATGGTCTATATTCGCGGCCAGGCGCGTGACTACGACGAGTGGGCGGAGATGGGGTGTGACGGCTGGGCGTGGCGTGACGTGCTGCCGGTGTTCCGCCGCTCCGAGGCCAACACCCGCCTTGTCGACGGCTATCACGGCAATGACGGGCCGCTCTCGGTCACCGATATCGCCTACAAGCATCCGCTCAGCCGCGGCTTCGTCGCCGCGGCCGAGCAGGCTGGCCTGCCGCTCAATCCCGATTTCAACGGCGAGCGGCAGCTCGGCGTCGGCTTCTACCAGACCACGACGCGGCGCGGCCGGCGCGGCTCGACTGCGGTGATGTATCTGCGCCCGGTGATGAACCGGCCCAATCTCAAGCTGGTCACCGAGGCCCATGTCTCGCGGGTGCTGTTGGAAAACGGTGCGGCGTCCGGCATCGTCTACCGCACGGCGGATGGCGCCGAGCATGTCGCGCGGGCGCGCCACGAGGTCATTCTCACGGCTGGCGCGCTGGCGACGCCCAAAATCCTGCTGCTGTCGGGCATCGGCCCGCAGCAGGATCTCGCAGGGCTCGGCATCCCGGTGATCCGTGATCTTCAGGGCGTCGGGCGCAACTACCAGGACCATCTCGAGGTGTCGGTCTATGGCCGTGCCCGCAAGCCGATCAGCCTGCTCGGCAACGACACCGGCTTGAAGGCGCTGCGCCATGGTGCGCAGTACTACCTGTTCAAGTCCGGGCTTTTAACCTCCAACGTGGTGGAGAGCGGCGGCTTTGCCGACACCCTCGGCACCGGTCGGCCGGACATTCAGTTCCATGTGCTGCCGGTGCTGGCCGGCGACGTCGGCCGCGAGCCGCTTGAAGGCCACGGCATGTCGATCAATCCGTGCTTCCTGCGGCCGAAATCGCGCGGCAGCGTGCGGCTGCGGGCCGCCGATCCCTCGGCGCCGATCCTGTTCGATCCGAATTATCTCGCCGAGCAGGAGGACGTCGACGCCCTGGTGCGCGGCGTCAAGCTGGCACGCAAGATCCTGCGGGCCCCGGCGCTCAAGGCGCTGATCGAGAAGGAGTTGCTGCCGGGCGAAGCCGATGACCTCGACGACAAGGCGATCGAGGCCCATGTGCGCAGCTATGCCAAGACGGTGTACCATCCGGCAGGCACCTGCCGCATGGGCAAGGACGACGGCGCGGTGGTCGACCCCACGCTCAAGGTGCGCGGCGTCAGCCGCCTGCGCATCGCCGACGTCTCGGTGATGCCGAAGATCGTCAGCGGCAACACCAACGCCCCGGCCGTGATGATCGGCGAGCGCTGCGCCGACTTCGTGTTGGCGGAGAACCGGTGAGGGGGGATAGGGGCTCCGCTCGCCCGGGCTGCGGCCATGTCGAGAGCACCCCGCTTCTGCATGCGACCGTTAAGGAGCTCAACCGCCTGGCGAGAAGACACGGTGTCAAGCTGCGGCAATCCTATTGCCGCGTTGCCAGGGTCCGGTTGCGCGAGCGCGTTCGACCGCCGGAAATGTCAAACTTCTGCTGCCTCCCCGGCAAAGCCGGGGGGCCTTCTTTGTTTGGCTAGCTAGGCAAGGCCTGGCAAAGTCCCACGTCCGCGTCAGGTCAAAAGCACCGGTTTTGACTTCTGCTAGTCACGTGAATCTAAACCTGGCCAGCACGCGTTCGCGGCCGCGCTCGCTCATCGCAGTCGCCGCGGCCACATCTTCCGGCGATTTCTCGTTGTGAGTGGCCTCTCAGAACCTCCAGGTGAAATCGGCTTTCACGCCGTTGTCGTGAGCGCCCTTGGCGATCTGCCCGGAATAGGCGATTCCGATCGTGGCGTTGCGCGTCACCCCGACCGACAGGCCTGCATCGATCGCCGCGGCATCACGTGCGATCGGCACGCCGGCAATCGTGAAGGGCGAGCCGCCGGCAAAGGCGACGGCTATGGTCGGAGTCACGTCGCCGAAGGCGTGGCGCCAGCCGAGCGCGCCCTTCAGCGTCACGATGGCCCCGCCGACCTGGACCTCCGACGATCCGCGCAGGCCAAGTGTCGAGAAGGTCACGCCGGTGTCAGCAGCAACGCCCGTCAGCGCCGCAACGCTGCCGGCTTCGATAAAGCCGGTGCTGCGCACCCCGACCCAGGCAGCGGCGGCGAATGGCTCGATCATGCTGTGCGGCGCAACGTCGAAACGATAGGCGAATTCGCCGAAGGCCTGTGTGGTCTCGGCCCGGCTGCCCGACGACAGGCGACCGACGAAGCCGGGGAAAGCGATCGTGCGTGTGGTGTCGAGGTTGTGCCAGCTATAGGCGGCCCCGGTACGCAGACCGAGTGCGCCAAGCTGCCAGCCGGCATAGGCGCCGACATGATAGTCGTCGCTGCCGACGCTGGAATTATCGGCATCGCTGCGCAGGCTGGTACGGCTGTAGCCTGCGAGTACGCCGAGCCGTGCGCCCTCCGCCACCAGAGCATCCATGCCGCTGACGATCCCCCTGGTGTCGCGCGACAGCGCCGCGGCATTGCCGTCGCTCGCGGTCGCCCCCCATGATCCGATCATGCGCCCCCAGATCGCAACAGCAGCGTCGCGGCGCACGGGCGTCTCGTCCAGCGAGGCATAGGCCATCGCGGGGTTGCCCGGCAGGCCGAGGTCACTGAAGGCATCCCTGATGCGATCCATCGCGGCGTCGCGCAACAGCCGGCTGTCCTCGATCAACGCCGACCGCGTCGAGGCGTGAATGTCGCCCGACAGTTGGTCGAAGGCGCTGCGCGCCTGTGCGGCATTGAGCATCACCACGGCATTCCACATCGCATTGCCGTAGCCATACGCATCGGCCGCGGTGCCGGATGCGATCTGGTTGCGCGTTGTGCCGATACTGCCGAAGGTCGCGGCGTTGCGCGTCAGCATCAGATAGACGTCGTTGGCATCATAGCTGAGCGACGGCGTGAGGAACGCAGCGTCGGAGGTGACGCCGGCGAACGTGCCGGTCACCCCGCCAGCCGAGGTCAGGATCGTGTAGCGATTGGTCGCGGAATAGACGCCCGCGCCGACCTGCGCCTGTACGATGCCGCCGCCGATCAAGGTCGTGCCAGTGACGGCGAGCTTGTCCGACGCCGTCGGTGAGACCTGGGCCTGGAAGGTCGAGCCGGCGGCGATCACCGCGTTGCCTGCGACGTTCAACGTGCCAATCGAATTTCCCGGCGCAAGGATGCCCTGCAGTTGCAGGCCGCCAATGGTGCCGTTGCCGCCGATCGTGCCGTCGCTGTTGACGATGACGGGCGCCCCCGACAGCGTGCCGTTGACGGACAGCGTTCCGCCGGTGACCGAAGCGATGCCGGTAAAACCGCTGGAATCGCCGGTCATAATGGTGTGGCCCGCTTGCTGATAGATCGTGCCAGATCCGGACAAGGCGGCATCGAACATGTAGGCGGAACTGGTGTGGTTGAAGATGAGCTGGCCGTTGCCGGCGCCGAACACAATGCCGGCCGCATTCACCGTTCCCGCCCCGACCGCCGCCCCGCCGGTAGAGGCGCCGATGATCAATCTGCCGCTCGATCCCGCCTGGCTTGCGATCTGGATCGAATTCTGCACGACGACGCTGCCGCCATTGGCGACGATCAGCGCCCCGTCGCCGGAGAAGCCGACGCTCAAATCGCGGGCGCTGAGGGAAGAGCCGGCACCATCGACATTCAGCGTGCCCCGCCCCGTCGCCGCCACGCCCACACTGACGTCGCGGCCGGTGACGTTGCCGCCATGGGTGATATTGGCGGTGCCCGAGCCGCCCGAACCGACGTAAAAGAGATTCTCTACCGAAGCAGATGAATTCTGACCATCGACGTTCAGTGTGCCCGTGCTGCCCGTATTGTAACCGACGTAAAGATGGTTATGCGCAACGAGGCTTCCCCCCGCGGTGACATTGACCGTGCCGGTGCCGCTGCGACCGACGTCGAGCGCATAGGTCGTGAATGCCGAGCCTGCGCCGTCGATTTTGATCGCGCCCACGCTGCCGGACTGTGCGCCGACATAGCCGCCGGCGGCGCTCGCGGTCGCACCTCCCGTGATCACGAGGCTGCCATGACCGTATTCACCGACATGGAACAGGGAGCCACCACTGCTCTGGACGACCGTCAGCATCGAACCTTTGCCATCGATGGTCACGGTGCCTTGACCGCTCGGCTGCATGCCGACCAGCAGTCCGTCGACCGTCGCCGTGGCGCCGGTGTTCACCGCGAGACTTCCCTGGCCTTGATTGGCGATGGTCGCAGTACCGCCAAAGCCGGCGACCGGCGATACGGTCAGCGACGAACCTGTTCCCGACACCGTCACGCTACCCGCAGCGGAGGCCTGATCCGCGACGAACAATGACCCGGTGACCCCGGCAGTGGCGCCCGCGGCAAGGCTGACTCTCGCCGTGCCGATAATGCCGACCTCAAGCACGGTGTTGGCCGTCGAGCCGACCTGAAGTGACGTGCTGGCTCCCGAGGCCGTGAGGGTGCCCTGTCCGCCAACACCGGTCGACATCTGGATGGAATTGGTGGTCTGAAAGCTTCCACCGTTGGTCAAGGCGACCGTGCCCGTGCCAGCCCCTCCGATCGTGACCAGGCCATTGGTGGTGAGCTTCGAACCGTTGCCGTCGATGGTGACGGCTCCGCTTGCCCCCGCATATTGGCCAAGCGTGACGTTGACGTTTGCCGTGTTGGAGGCATGCACCTGGCCGGCGTTGGAGACCTTGAGCATACCGGTGCCGTATAGTCCGACCGTCAGCGAACCCGCGGCGGTAAAGACAGATCCCGCGCCGTCGACGTTGACGGTTCCAGAACTGCCGGCGAAATTGCCCATCGCGACCAGCGTGGCGCCTGCCGTGCCGCCTGCGGTAAGGTTCAGCGTGCCGTTCCCGTAATTGCCGACATAGAGAGCCTGCCCGTTGACCACACTCCAGTTCGAGCCGGCGCCCGTCACGCTCACGGCGCCGGTCGCGTGCGAGCCGTCGCCGATGATGCCGGTCGACGAGAACAGCTGCGCGCCGGAGCTGACGGTCAGAGCACCGCTGTTGGCCTGAGCGACGTCGATCCCGTTCGCGTAGCCGGTGCCGCTGGACAGCACCGCTGGCGGCACGGATGCCGAGTCGAAGAAGACCGCGTCCGATCCCGTCGGCACCGCGTTGCCACCGCCGGGGATGATGGTCCAGTTGTTGGCAACCGACCAGTTCGACGACTGGCTGCCGTTCCAGACCAATTGGTCCGCAAATGACGGCGACAAACCGGCAACGAGCGCGATGGCGGTCGTGCTGAGCAGCATGGAAAGGCGACGAGACGAACGGCGATAATATCGAAGCATGACCGCTCCCAGCGACGGAAGGCAAATCCCTCCGGAAGCGGATCAGCTAAAGCAGCTTCGAAGAATCGTCTTGCTCAGCGCTGGACTGTACTTGTCCGATTGATGAACCCGATGAGGTTTCTCCGCATTGCTGCGGTTTCGCAACACTTTTCCCCTGCGCGCCTTGAACCGGACATGACCCCAATTGACCTATACTGGACAAGGCAGCCGCGGCGTTGTTGAGCGTTCGACCACGTTGCCGTAACATCGGCCCATCCTGAACCGACACGCCCCCGAAGCGACCAACTTAAATTGATCTCTCGGAATTGAAGTGAAACCGCTCAGGACGTTCAGACATGCTCCTGCCATCCCGCCCCTCCCGTGCATCGATCGCATGCGCGGCTGAACCCCCGATGCAGGATTGACCTGATGCAGAAGATGATCGTGTCTACGACCGACCTGCCGGCCGGGATCGACGACGAAGCGCGCTTCAATGCGTGGCACGATGCCTTCCGCAGCCGGTTCGGTGCGGCGGAGATGTCGCAGATCGGCGATGGTCCTTTTCACGGCGAATGGGTCGTTGCCCCCTTCAAGGAAACGCTGCTGGGCTATTTCAAGGGCACGCCGATCTCGGTGGCGCGCTCGAAGCAACAGGCGGGCGCGCTCGATGGCTATACGCTGAGCTTCAATTTCGCATCCCACGCCTCGTCGCTGCTGTTCTCGTTTCCGCAATCCGACCGCGAAGCGCTCCTCACCCAGGGCCAGGCGGTGCTGTTCCGCCCTGGCGAAGCCTGGCGCTGCGAGCCCGCCGAGAACTGCCTGTCATTCCGGATCCCGAGCCGCGCGTTGCAGGGCCTGGTACCGAACCCCGGCGACCTCTCCCACAGTCCGATCGACGGTTCGCTGCCGGCGATGATCCACCTCCGGCGCTATCTCGGTATGCTGATCGCCAATGACGGCATCCCGGACGATCCGGCCTTGCGGGAGCATATCGAGGTGACGCTCATCGACCTGGTCGCGCTGGCCGTCGGCGCGGAGCGCGATGCGGCGATGCTCGCGCGCACCCGCGGCCTGCGCGCGGCGCGATGCACTGAAATCCTGGCCGAGATCCGCGACGGCTTTGCCGATCCGGTCTTCTCGATCCAGCGCGTGGCAGTCAGGCTCGGCGTGTCCGCGAACTACGTGCAGAAGCTGCTGGCGGAGACCGGCACCGGCTTCAGCGAACGCGTGCTGGAACTCCGCCTGCAGAAGGCGCGTACGATGCTCGCCGATCGCCGCAATGATTTGCTGAAGATCAGCGACATCGCGCTCGCCTGCGGCTTTAACGAAGTGTCCTATTTCAACCGCTGCTTCCGCCGCCGCTTCGGCGAGACGCCGACGGCGGCGCGGTAGGTCATCGCACGGGGCCAGCGCGCGGTCGGGAGCCCTGACCCAGTGTCGCGGCGCTCACCCGGGCTATGGCTCCGCGATCGGAGTTGCGCTTGCCGCGCCCAACCTAAGACGTTTCCGCCTCGGCCAGGCGCTTGCCGCCGGCGAGGTAGGCGCTGTGCAGGATGTCCGGATTGTCCTGGAGCGTCGCGGCGCTGCCGCTGAACACGATGCGGCCGCGCTCCAGCACGTAGGCCTGGCGCGACAGTGCCAACGCCAGGGTCGTGAACTGCTCGATCAGCAGGATGCCGGTGCCGCCGGCGGTGATGCGGGGCAGCGTCTCGGCGAGGCGCTTGACGATCGCCGGCGCGAGCCCGAGCGACAGCTCGTCGATCAGCAGGAAGCGCGGCCGGGCGATCAGCGCCTGGCTCATGCTGACCATCTGCTTCTGGCCGCCCGACAGCGCTCCGCCGGCGACGTCGAGCCGCGCCTTCAGCTCCGGGAACAGCGCCAGAGCCCGCTCGATCTCGTCGGCGAGAGCTGCGGTGGAATGCATGGTGCCGGCGGCGCGCAGGTTGTCGCGCACGGTCAGTGACGCCAGGATGCGATGGCCCTCCGGCACCACGGCGATACCGGCGCGGCGCACCGTGTCGGGCGAGCGGCCGTCGATGCGCGCGCCATCGAAGGTGATGCGGCCCGCGGCCGCGGGCAGCATACCGGCGATGGCGCCGACAAGCGATGACTTGCCGGCACCGTTGGCGCCGACCAGCGCGGTGACCTCGCCGGCGGCGATGTCGAGGGACACGCCGTGCAGCACCTGCTTGCCGGCACGCTGGACCACGAGGTCGCGGATTTCGACGCGGGCGATGTCCGTCATCTCAGGCATTCCCCAGATAGGCTTCGCGCACCACCGGCTCGTCGAGCACGGCGCGGGTCGGTCCGAGGGCGAGGCGCTTGCCAAAATCGAGCACCAGCGTCTCGGTGCAGGTGACGGCGATGAGGTCGACGTCGTGGTCGATCAGCAGGATCTGCGCCCCGAACGTCGAGGGGATGCCGACGATGCGCTGCTTCAGCAGCATCGATTCCGCCTCGTTGAGGCCCGCCGCCGGTTCGTCCATCAGGATCAGCCGAGGCCTGCCGACGAGGGCCTTGGCGATTTCCAAAAGACGCCGCTCGAACAGGTTGAGCGCCGCTCCCAGGGTCTGCGCCACAGAGCCGAGCCCGACATAGTGCAGTGCGCGCTCGACCTGCTCCTCCGGCGCCGCGCCGCCGCGCGGCATGTGGTCGGCGATCGCCAGCACGTTGTCCCAGGCGGTGAGGTCGTCGGCGATCTGCTCGGTCTGGAAGGTGCGGCGCAGGCCGAAGGCGACACGCCGCGTCGGCGACAGCGCCAGCAGGTTGGTGCCGTCGATGTCGATCGTGCCCTGGCGGGGGCGCACGAAGCCGGACAGCACGTTGAGCAGCGTGGTCTTGCCGGCGCCGTTCGGGCCGATCAGGCCGACGATTGGCGCAGCGAGGTCGGCCGTGAGCGCCTCCAGCGGCCGGACCGCGCCGAACTGGACGGTGACGTCGCGGATGCGGATCATGGCTTCGTCCCCGCAACGAGGCGGCCGACGCGCTCGAGCAGGCCGCCCAGCTGGCCGGCGACACCGGTCGGGGCGGTGATCAGCGCATGCAGCAGCGCGGCGCCGAAGAAGATCATCGCGACATTGCCGTCGACGCCGTAATCCGTCAGCAGCGACGGCACCGCGCGCAGCAACAGGCCGGTGATCACCGCGCCGACCCAGTTGTAGACGCCGCCGACCACCGTGAGCGCGAACAGGCTGAGGGATTCCGAGGCAGGGAAGGCGCGGCCGTCGAGTTGGCCGACGCCGCCCGCGAGCAGCGCGCCGGCGACCCCGGCGAGGAAGCCGGCGAGCGCGAACGCCCAGGTCTTGTACAGCAAGAGGTTGACGCCGGAGGCGAGCGCGGTGGTTTCGCCGGCGCGGATCAGCGCCCAGGCCCGGCCGGGCCTGGTGCGGCGGTGCAGCTCGACCAGCATCAGGCCGAGCGCCAGCACCACCACGCAGTACACGAAGTAGGCGCTGTTCGAGCCGGCGATCGCCGGCCGCGCCATCATCAGCCGCTGGGTGGCATCGGCGCGGCCGAGGAAGCCGGGGCCGCCGTCGGGATAGCCCCAGGCGTTGATCACGACCTGGAAGCCGCCGGCCAGCATCAGTGTCACCAGCGCGAGGTAGAGGCCGCGCAGCCGCAGCGCCGGCAGGCCGCACAGCACCCCGATGGCCGACGACACCAGCCCCGCGGCGATCAGACCAAGCTCGAACGGCAGATGAAAGGCGAAACCGAGCCGCAGCGCCACCCAGCCGCCAACGCCGAGCAGGCTGTACTGGCACAGCGACACCAGGCCGAGCTGGCCATACAGCAGCCCGACGCCCGACGCCGCCAGCGCGATCGCGGTCGCCGACGTCAGGGTCGAGATCCAGTAGCCGTTGGCGAGCGCGGCGACGACCAGCGCGGCGGTGATCAGCGCCAGCGGAATGACCACGATGTTGCGGTAGCGATCAAGGCCCGGCCGGCGGACCGCCACGACATCGCCAACCGCGCCGGCTTCCAGGGCGCTCATCGCTGCTCCATCTTCAGCTTGGCGGTGGTGCTGAGCACGGCGACCGCGATCAGGGCGACCACGAAGGGCGTGGCGGTGCGGTAGGCGGCGATGGCCGGAACGATGCTGAGGCAAGCCTCGATCACGCCGATGACAAGGCCGGCGATCGCGGTGACGGTAAGCGACGACAGCCGGCCGAGGATTGCCGCCGCGATGGCCGGGATCACCAGGAAGGTGAGCTGCAATCCCTGCAGTCGCACCATGTTGGCGAGCAGCACGCCGCAGATGCCGGCGGAGACGCCGCTGATGACCCAGGCGATGGTTTCGACCGACACCACGCGGATGCCGAGCAGCCCGGAGAGGTCGCGGTTGTCGGCGAGCGAGCGCATCTTGAGCCCGAGCCGGGTGCGCGCCAGCAGCAGGCTGATGGCCACGACGATGACGATCGCGAGGCCGATCGCCAGCACCCGCGTCATGGTCAGGCGGGTATCGAACACGTCGAGATAGGCGCGGTCGGTCGGCAGCGTCAGGCGGCGCGGAATCTCGCCCCACATCCAGCCGATGAAGCCGAGCAGCACCAGCGCGAAGCCGAGCGTACCGGCCGCGCGCACCACCGGATCGCGGAAGGCGAGGCGCGGCGCGACGAAGCGGCCATAGGCATACGAGCCGGCGGTTGCGACCGCAATGGCGGCGAGCCAGCCGAGCGGCGCGGCATAGCCGGCATTGATCACCGACCAGGCACAGAACGCGCCGAGCGCGCCGACCGCGCCATAGGCGAAGTTGAGAACGCCCGTGGCGCGGTACAGCACCACGAGCCCGACCCCGGACAGGGCATAGACGGCCCCGATGCCGAGGCCGGACACGATGAAGGGCAGCAGCATGCGATCAGGTCAATCCAGAGGTGGCGAGGGGTGGGATAGCTGCGCCCGGAAGGCAGGCGAACCTGCCTTCCGGGGCGCGCTCCCCATTCAGCGGACGATCCCCGCCTTGCTTTCGTACGCACGGATGTCGGCAAGCTCCGGATCGACGATCTTGGCGCAGCCGGCGACGGCCTTCCAGGTCTTGCCGCTGGTGACCGAGGTCCGCAGCGTGTTGTTGGCGTTGTGGCGCGCCGCGTCGGCGCCGAAATACCACGAGCTGCACAGGATATCGCTGTCGAACTTGGTGACGCCGCGCAGGGCCGTGGTGACGCTGTCGCGGTCGATCTTGGCTGGATCGAGCGTCAGCAGCGTTTCGGTGGCGAGGCGCGCGGCGAGGTAGCCGGCCTGGGCGAAGGTGTCGCGTGGCACGTCGGCGGCGGCGTACTTGTCCATCACCGCGAGCCAGTTGGCATTGTCGGCCTCCTTGGAGTCGAGCGGCTGGAACTCCATGTTGACCACGAACTTGCCATCCCAGGCCGCTCCCAATGCGCCGGGCACATCGTTGCTGTAGCCCGACGCTGCGGAGCCGAACTTGATCTTGTCGATCAGGCCCTGCTGCTCGGCGGCGACCATCAGCGGCAGCATCACGCCCTTGGGCATGCCGAGGATGATCGAATCCGGCTTGGAGCTCGCCGCCTGCAGGATGGTCGAGTTGGCGTCGGACGAGCCGGGATCGACCAGGATGGTCGAGGACTTCAGGCCGTTGGCCTTCGCCCAGGTCTCGATGCCGTCACACGACCAGGCGCCGACATTGGGAATGTTCGGCGCCACGCAGACGAAGGTCTTGGCGCCATAGGCCTCGTGGATGTACTGCGCGGCGGCGATCGACGACAGCCGCGGCCCGGCGTTGAGCGGCGCGTAGTTCTTGGCGGTGAAGCACTCGCGGGGAACGCCGACGCCGGCGATCACCAGCGTGTTGCTGGCCTCATAGCCCTTGGCATTGGCGGCGCACTCCACGAAGCTGGAGTTGCCGACCATCGCCACCACCTTCTGGTCGTCGACCAGCTTGGCGCGCAGCTGCGCGGCGGTCTCCGGATTCCACTGGTCGTCGCCGATGATGTAGTTGACCGGGCGGCCGTTGATGCCGCCATTCTCGTTGACGCATTTGAAGTACGCTTCGGCGGAACGCGCCGAGGCGCTGAAGTCGTCGGGGCCGGTCTTGCTGACGATGGCAYCGATGTTGATCGGCGTGCCGCTTGCCTTCTGACCGTTGCCCAGTCCGCACTTGAGCGCGGCGGCCTGGCAGTCGGCCATTGCGGCGAAGCCGATCAGGCTGGCCGCGGCAGCGGCAGCCGTCGTGATTGAACGCGATAGACGCGGCATCAAAGGTCTCCCCCTCAAATTGCCCGTGACGGGCAGTGTCATGACATCGCTGAAAGTGCGTGGCGTCGGCGTTCACTGCGACGATCGCCCGGTTCCGCCGGACGCGCGGTGGTCCTGCGACGGAAAGTCCCACCAGCCTAAATTCATCGGGGAGGCGAGGGGAACGCGGCGCCTTGATCGGGCGGGAATGATCATTTGACCAGAAGGGATTTGGACCATGCCTGAGGCTACCGAGCCCCGGAACAGCCATCTAGAACAACGCCACTGCCGATTTGGACAATTCAGGAGACCGTGACCGATGCCGGAGGCTGCAACGAGCGAATTTTGGCGTGATCTGAAGCCGATCACCAAGGTGTTTCAGCCCGATGCGCTGCCCGAGGTCTATCTCGCCAACGCACCGACCGACGACGAGCGCTACTACGTGCCGTTCACCGACACCGTGTTCTCGCGGCCGCTGTGGATCTCGCCGAGCCAGAACAAGTGGTGCGACATCCTGATGGCCAAGAAGGCCGGCCTCGTGAACCGCCACTATCACCCGCACGAAGTGTTCGCCTACACCATCTCGGGCAAGTGGGGCTATCTCGAGCACGACTGGACCGCGACCAAGGGCGATTTCGTTTATGAGACGCCGGGCGAAGGCCACACGCTGGTCGCCTATGAGCATGACGAACCGATGCGGGTGTTCTTCCAGGTCAAGGGGCCGCTGATCTGGCTCGACGACAACGGTGAGCCGAACGGCTACTTCGACGTGCACCAGTACATCCAGATGTGCCGCGACCATTACGACAAGGTCGGCATCGGCGCCGACTACGTCAACAAGCTGTTTCGCTGACGGCGGGCGGCGAGGCTTCGGCCTCGCCGCGGCCTGCAATCGTTTGATCGGAGCGCGGCGTGCAGCGCCGGCGGGGAGAGTTGTGATGGGTTCGCTGAACGGCAAGACGTGTATCGTGACGGGCGGCGCCGGGAGTCTCGGCGTCGCGGCCGCGCGCCTGTTTCTGAAAGAGGGCGCGAAGGTGATGCTGCTCGATCGCCGCGAGGCCGAGCTGCAGCAGGCCGCGGCGACGCTGGCGTCAGCCGACGTTGCCGGCATGGCGGTGGATGTCACCGACCGCGCGAGCGTCGAAGCCGCGCTCGACGCCGCGGTGGCGCGCTTCGGCAAGATCGACGTGCTGTTTTCCAACGCCGGCAATTTCGGCACGGTGCGGCCGATCGCCGAGTATCCGGAGGATGTGTTCGACGCGGTCTATGCGGTGCATGTCAAGGGCGCTTTCCTGATGTGCAAGCTCGCCGCGCCGCGCATGAACGATGGCGGCAGCATCATCATCACCTCGAGCGTCGCCGGCACCCGCGGCGATCCCGGCGTTTATGCCTATATCACCGCCAAGCATGCCCAGGTCGGGCTGATGCGCTGCCTCGCCAAGGAACTCGCCGGCCGCCGCATCCGCGTCAACACCATTCATCCCGGGCCGATCGCCAACGATTTCCAGCAGCGGGTGGAAGATGATCTCAGCGAGATCATCGGCCGCAACGCCACCGAGTTCTTCGACAGCCAGATCCCGCTCGGCCGCCACGCCTCGCCCGACGAGGTCGCCAAGTCCGTGGTCTACCTCGCGTCCGACCAGAGCAGCTTCACCACCGGCGCCATGCTGATGGTCGACGGCGGCATGAGCGCGTGAGGGTCGAGCGTTGACGTAGTGTCGTTGTTGGTGCCCTAAGTCATACCGGCTGCAGCTGCATGCGCGCCCCTTTCTCCTCATGGTGAGAAGGCGCGCCAGCGCCGTCTCGAACCATGAGGCCGAGGCGCACGCCACTCCGCGCTGCCCGGGCCTTCATCCTTCGAGACGCGGCTGCGCCGCTCCTCAGGATGAGGGGAGAGGAAGGGGCTGCGCCTCGTCACAGCCGTCATTCCGGACGACGCGAAGCGGCGATCCGGAATCTCGAAGCTTCGGCAGGGTGAGCGGTCGAGATTCCGGGTTCGTCGCGGAGCCTGTCATCGGGCCGCGCTTTGCGCGGACCCGTTGGCGACGCCCCGGAATGACCGTGGAGTGGCATCGGGCCTGCAGTTTTTCGCTTCGCCCACCTCTCCACAAAAAGATGCCCGGCACAAGGCCGGGCATGGAGGGAGGAGCACGCTTGGAGAGCCTCAGGAAACGGCGCGGCGGAGCGTGTGGCCGCCGGGCCGGAGCTGGTCCAATAATCCTCAGTCGGCAAAGCCGATGGTCGGCAGGTCCACCACCGAGGAGCCGCCATCGACCGGAAGCATCGCGCCGCACACCATCGCCGCCTCGTCGGAGGCGAGGAAGCAGATGACATTGGCGACCTCGTCCGGCTCGGCCGGACGCCGCATCGGCACGTTGCGGGTGACGAGCTGGTAGGCCGCTTCGATCGAGGGCAGGCGATGCTTCTCAATGATGACGTCCATCTCACCGTCGGCCATGTCGGTCTTGACCCATCCCGGGCACACCGCATTGGTGCGCACGCCGCGCGGGCCGAAGTCGCGCGCCAGTGACTTGGTCAGGCCGACCAGGGCATGCTTCATGGTGACATAGCCCGCCACCTCGGGGCCGGCGAACAGGCCGGCAAGCGACGACACCACGACAATGTTGCCGCGCCGCTTCTGCAGCGACGGCAGCGCCGCGCGCGCGGAAACGAAGGCGGTGTCGAGGTTGGAGTGAGTGGCCTGACGCCAGGTGGCGTCGTCCATCTCCTCGACGGTGCCGAAGCCGTGGCCGCCGGCATTGGCCACCAGCACGTCGAGGCCGCCGAACGTGTCCATGGCGAGTTCGACCGCGCTGCGCATGTCGCTGCCATCGGCGGCGTCACCGACGGCGACCAGCGCGCCGGTGTCGGCGGCAACCCGCTCCAGCGGCTCCCGGCGCCGGCCCATGACGATGGCCTTGCCGCCGTCCGCTTGGAAGCGGCGGGCGACGGCCGCGCCGATGCCCGTGCCGCCGCCGGTGATCAGTGCGATCTTGTTGGCGAAGCGCATGGCGAATCCTCTCCGCTCAGAGCGTGTGGACGGTGGTGTTGACGAGCTTGCTGACGGCGCCGACCTGGAAGTTGCTGACACTCGAGAGGCTGTCGTCGGCATAGCCGAAGATCTTGCCGGTGGTCTTCATCTGCTCGAGATCGACCAGCACCGCGCCGAGCGTCGGCACCACCTTTTCGCGCCAGATGAACAGGTAAAGCCTGTCGGCGATCTTGATGTAGTGCGCGCGGTCGACGTCGGCGAGGCCTTTTTCGGCGCCGGACAGGCAGTGCCAGGCGTAGCGGTGCTCGTTGAGATAAATGTGCTCGTAGACTTCGTGTGGATTGTAGCGATGCTGCAGGCGGATGCCGGTCAGCTCGGTTGTCGCGGCATGATGCGCGGCGGCGGCGGTGAACGGCTGGTCGATCGAAGCGAACTGGATGTCGGCGCCGACGGACGTCAGTTCCTGCTGCTGCTGGGCCTGGCGGAAGATGCTGCGGTGGGCGACCTCGCCGGCCGGCAGTTGTGCCACGACCGAGGTGGCGACCTTGCGGTCGAGGTCGAACACCAGCGACACCGAGGCCGGCGGGCGGGCGTCGGGCAGCACGAAGTCGACAAAATAGATGCCGGGCCGCAGGCAGGTGGCGAGGCAGTGGCTGTCGCCGCTGCCGGCCGCGCCGTTGAAGTTGATGGCGCCGTCCTTGCCGAATGTGCAGGTCGCGGTGCGGCCGTCGGCGAAGTGCAGGGTGATGGTCTTGCCGTCGAGATCCGCCGAGCGCACGAGATTGTTGTTGTCGGGCGCGAAGCTCTGCGCCAGGGCGCCTACGGAAATCCAGTTGGTGGCGTCGGCAGAAGCGTTGGTCATGGTCACTCGTCGGTCGATGAGGGGGAGGTGAAGTCGGTGAGCATCTCGCCGAACACGCGGTCGTAGGTCGCGATGTCGTCGAGGGTCGTGAATGGCGAGACCAGCGCCATGTTGTGGAACGGCGTCAGCAACACGTTGCGGTTGGCGAAATAAAGATGACTGAGCAGCTCGATGTCGTCGGAGCGGGCGCGCGCGGCCTCGCCGCCGCTGCGCGGGCGCTGTGGCAGGTAGAGATACTCCACCCGCGCGCCCATTCGCGTCACATGCCACGGCAGGTTGAACTGCGCGATCCGCCGCGCGATGACCTTTTCCAGCGCCTGCGCCACCATGGTCATCTGGCGGTAGCTCGCCTCCGTGATCACCTCGTCCAGCGAGGTGCGGATGGCGCGCAGCGTCAGCGCGTTGGCGGCCAGCGTGCCGCCGAAGCCGTAGTGGTTGATGCCGGGGCCGGCGGTGATGTGCTCCAGCGCCTTGCCGAGGTGCTCGCTCATGCCGTAGACGGCGCTGGGAATGCCGCCGGCCAGCACCTTGCCGAGCACCACCATATCCGGGTCGAGGCCGAGCGCGCCGGTGCCGCCGGACGGACCCATGCAGATGGTGTGGGTCTCGTCGATGATCAGCAGCGTGCCGGCCGCGCGGGTCAGGCGGCGCAGGCCGTCGTGGAAGCCGTCGACGGCCGGCACCATGCCGATGTTGGTCATGTGCGGTTCGGCCAGCACGGCGGCGACGTCGCGGTCGGCGAGCGCCGCCTCGAGCGCGGCGAGGTCGTTGAACTCCACCACCTTGGTGGTGCGGTTGAAATCGACGCCGTTGGGATTGACGCCGTGCTGCGGCCGCATCGCGCCGTCGCGCAATTCGACCTGCGTCTCGTCGACCGAGCCGTGATACTTGCCGTTGAACACCAGCACCTTGTCGCGGCCGGTGATCATCCGCGCGATGCGCAGCGCGAAGCGATTGGCTTCGGTCGCCGAGGTCGCGAGCTGCCAGTACGGCACGCGAAAGCGCCGGCCGAGCTCGCGGCTGACCGCGATGGCGTCGCGGGTCGGCAGCATGTAGGACGCGCCCTGGGTGATCGCCTCGCCGATGCTCTTCGCCAGCGCCGGATGGGCGTGGCCGAACATGCAGGCGGAATCGCCGAGGCAGAAGTCGACGTAGGTGTGGCCGTCGACGTCGGTCAGCCGCGCGCCCTGCGCGCTCTCGGCGAAGATCGGGAACGGCGTGCCCCACTGGCTCATCCAGTGCAGCGGCACGCCATGGGGCATGTGCTGCAGCGCTTCCGCGTGCAGCTGCTGCGCCCGCGGCCGTTGTTCCCGAAATTTCCGCTCTTCCCGGGCGCGCAGTGCCGCCAGAGTGTGCGGAGCGACACCATGTGTGGCGTCGCCGTCTGCCGATAGCGCCATGCCGTCCTCTCAAGCCATGGTTGCCATGATCGGGAGAAACGGCCGGGATCGCCATCAGCCGAATGGTTGATCGGGACGCCGTGCTCGACAAAGGGCACTGTCAGTCAAGCGTGGCCCGCAAATTGCTTGACTGAGCCAGCCGCGTACCGCAGCGTTCGCCCCAACGGGTGCATGAAGAATCCCGGCGGAGGAGAGTTGGAGGGCACCATGGACATGATGACGGACGTCGTGGATCCGGCGGCGGAACGGACCATGCAATTCGCCAATGACGTGCTGGAGGCGAGCGGCGCAGCGTTCTACCGGGTCAACCCGGACATGACGCTCGGGAACTTCTTGTTGCGCGGCGTGCCCATGGATTTCCATCGTCAGTATGTCGAGCGAATGAACCGCTTCGATCCGCTGCATGTGCGCAACATGCAGGCGACCCGCCGCGGTGTGGCCCGCCTCACCGACGAGATCGCCGCGACCCATACCCCGGATGTCGCGACCTACCGTTCGTTCTCATGCCATTTCGGCATCGGCGACATGATCGAGTTCTTCTTCCGCCAGGACAGTCGCATCGTCGCCGGCATGAGCGTGATGTGGCGGGACGGCACTCCGGTTCCGGACAGCGCCATGACCATGGCGGCCAAGATGCACGAGTACATGGAGTTCACGCTGCTGCGTGATGCATCGCTGGAAACCCTCGACCGCAAGGTCACCCGCTATGGGCTGACGGGGCGGGAGCGCGAGGTCATCGACCTGTTGTGCTGCGGCCGCACCAACCGCGAGATCAGTGCCTGCCTGGAAATTAGCCTGGCGACCGTCAAGACCCACCTGCTGCATATCTTCGAGAAGCTCGGGGTGGAGAACCGCTCGGCGGTGGTTGCCCTGATGTCCCGGTTCCACTGAAACGGCGGCCGGAGCCCTTGCCGGCTGTTGCGGAATGCGCCGTCCCGGTGCCGCGGTTTGCGGCTGGCTTCGCAGTTGGTCTTGTCATGTTGCAGCGCGGTCGTCCACCGAACGGTTGATTTTCAACCGGGCCGGCCGCGCTGACACTCGTGCAGGTTCATCAAGGGTAAAATGCCATGTCGCAAACGGACACCTGCGCCTGCGCCCCGGCGGCGGAAAAGGCCCTGGGGGTCGGTCATCCGCTCGATCCGCTGTCGCTCCGGGAAATCGAGCTGGCCACCAGCCTGCTGACGGCCAACCAGAAACTCGGCCCGGAAACGCGCTTTGCCATGGTCCATCTGGCGGAGCCGACCAAGGCGGAGCTCGCGGCCCATGCCGGCGGCGCAGCGCTCGCCCGCCGGGCTTTCCTGCTGGTGCTGGATGCACGCACGGGTGCCGCCCACGAGGCCGTAGTCGACCTGACGGCCGGGGCGGTCAGCCAGTGGGCGCGTCTGCCCAACGATGCCGCGCCTTACGGCCAGCCGCCGGTCATGCTCGAGGAATTCGCGCGCTGCGAGCAGATCGTCAAGGCGGATGAGGGCTGGCGGCGGGCGATGCGCCGCCGCGGCCTCACCGATGCCGACATGGAGCTGGCGCAGATCGATCCGTTCTCGTCCGGCTTCTTCGGTCGTGACGTCGAGAAGGGCCGCCGCATCGTTCGGGCCGTCAGCTACTATCGCTCTCACCTCAAGGACAACGGCTACGCCCATCCGATCGAGGGCGTGGTCGCGGTCGTCGATCTCGTCGCCAACCGTGTCACCGACCTCGTCGACGACGAGGTGACGGTGCCGATCCCGCGCAAGAACCGCGACTACAATCGCGAGTCGATCACGGAGACGCGCACCGACATCAAGCCGCTGCACGTCGTGCAGCCGGAGGGCGCGAGCTTTTCCGTGGATGGCTGGGAGGTGTCCTGGCAGCGCTGGACTTTCCGTGTCGGCTTCACGCCGCGCGAGGGCCTCGTGCTGCACCAGCTGTCCTACGACGACAAAGGCAGGAAGCGCTCGATCATCCATCGCGCCAGTGTCACCGAGATGGTGGTGCCCTACGCCGATCCCACTGCCAACCACTACTGGAAGAGCGCGTTCGACGCCGGCGAGTATGGCCTCGGCAAGCTCGCCAACGCGCTGGAGCTGGGGTGCGACTGCCTCGGCCATATCCGCTATTTCGACATTCCGGCGGCCGACGACCTCGGTCGCCCGTTCGTGATGAAGAACGCGGTGTGCATGCATGAGGAGGACTACGGCATCCTGTGGAAGCACTATGAGTTCCGCAACAACACCTATGAAGTGCGCCGCTCCCGCCGCCTGGTGATCAGCTTCTTCGCCACCGTCGGCAATTATGATTACGGTTTCTACTGGTATCTCTACCAGGACGGCACCATCCAGCTCGAGGCCAAGCTCACCGGCATCATCCAGACCGCGGCGGTGGCGCCGGGGTCGACCTATCCGTGGGGCGGCATGGTCGATGACGGTCTCGGCGGCCCGACCCACCAGCACTTCTTCAATGTGCGGCTGCACATGGATCTCGATGGCGGCGGCAACAGCGTCACCGAGCACGAGTTCGTGCCGCGGCCCTGGGGCAAGGACAATCCCTATGGCAACGTGTTCGACACCACCAGCCGCACGCTGCAGCGCGAGCGCGACGCCGCCCGCATCGCCGACGGCGCCACCGGCCGCTACTGGAAGGTGATCAATCCCAACCAGAAGAACAGCGTCGGCAAGCCGACCGGCTACAAGCTGATCGTGCAGCCGAGCCCGCTGATGCTGGCCCAGGAAGGCAGCACCGTGCGCCATCGCGGCGGCTTCGCCACCCGCCATGTCTGGGTGACGCGACATGACCCCGCGGAGAAGTATGCCAGCGGCGACTATCCCAATGTCCATGCCGGTGGCGACGGCCTGCCGCGCTACATCCAGCACAACCGCGACATCGACAACCAGGACATCGTGCTGTGGCACTCGTTCGGTCACACCCATGTCTGCAAGCCGGAGGATTTTCCGGTGATGCCGGTGGAATATGCCGGCTTCATGCTGAAGCCGAACGGCTTCTTCGATGCCAATCCGGCTATGGACCTGCCGGCCGAGCGCAACGCGCGCAGCGTCGACGGCCGCGACGCGAACGGCCATTGCTGCAGCTGACCCAGCACAATCCGGCGCCCGGGCGGCGCCGGATTGCGGCCCGCCGTGGCGGCGGAGCTGCGACACATCAGCCATATGGTTGATTGTTCGTGACGCGCCGTCGGCAATGATCTGATGACAGTTGGACAGGACGTTTTTCCCATGGTGCAGGAGTCTCAAGCGGCCGACCTCGTGATCCGGAACGGCCGCATCTACACGGTCGATCGGTCACGGTCGTGGGCGAGCGCGGTCGCGATCAAGGGCGGCCGCATCATCGCGGTCGGGTCGGAAGCCGATGTCACGTCGATGATCGGCAAGGCGACCCGGATTCTCGACCTGCAGGGCCGCATGGCGATGCCCGGCATCGTCGATGTCCACAATCACATCATGATGGGCGGGCAGGCCGATCTCTACGAGACGCGCTTTCCCTCGACGCTGAGCATTCGCGACATCGCCGACCGCATTGCCGCGGCCGCCGCCAAGGCCAGGCCCGGCAGCTGGATCGTCGGCGGCCAGTGGGGCACCGATCAGCTGGGCCGCATCAACACCGCCGAGGCGCTGGCGCTGCTCGATGCTGCCAGCGGCGACAATCCGGTGCTGCTGCGCGACGACACCTACCACAACCGCTGGGTCAACTCGGCGACGCTGAAGCTCGCCGGCATCACCCGCGATACGCCGAACCCGGAGCAGGGCGAGATCGGCCGCGATCCCAACACCGGCGCGCTGACCGGCGTGATGATCGAATCCGCCTCCGGTCTCGTCGAGCGCGCGCTTGCCGAGTCCGGTCACTACACCGCCGAGATGGACCGCGCTGCAGTCGCCCGCTCGATCGCGCTGCTCAATTCCTACGGCGTCACCGGCTTCCTCGACGCCGCCAGCATGCAGCCGATCCTCGCGGCGCTGAAAGGTCTCGACGATCGCGGCGAGCTGACCGCGTGGTCGGTCGCGGCGATGCCGGCGATCGAGCCGTCGTTCATGTTCGGCCTCGCCGGCGATGCGCTGTTCGCGCTGCGCGAGAGCTATCGCGGCGTCCATGCCAAGCCGGACTACGCCAAGATCTTCCTTGATGGCGTGCCCGGCGCCAAGACCGCCGCGTTCCATGAGCCTTATGTCGCCGATCCCATCCATGGCTGCTGCTTCCGCGGCACCACCATGCTGACGGTGCCGGATCTCGTGCGCTGGGTCGGCAAGTGCGAGAAGCAGAACATCGCGGTCAAGATCCACTGCGCCGGCGATGCCGCGGTGAGCCAGGCGCTCGACGCCATCGATGTCGTGCGCAGCTTCAACGGCCCGACCACGCTCGTCCACCACATCGCCCATGCCAGCTATATCGCGCCGCAGGACATCGCGCGCTTCGCCGCGCTCGGCGTCGCCGCCGACCTGTCGCCGATCATCTGGTATCCGACCGTGTTCCTCGAGGGCCACAAGGCGGCGATGGGCGAGGAGCGGGCGACGCGGTTCTGGCCCAACAAGAGCCTGCATGAGGCCGGCGCGCTGATCGCCGGCGGCTCGGACTGGCCGGTGGTGCCCAACCCCGACCCGTGGACGGGCATCGAGGGCATGGTCACCCGCCAGAATCCGTCCGGCGAGTTTCCGGGCCAGTCGCTGTGGCCGGAGCAGGCGCTCGACCTCGCCACCGTGCTTGAGACCTACACCATCAGTGCGGCGCGGGCGATTGGCCTTGGCCGCACCACCGGCTCGATCGAGGTCGGCAAGTCCGCCGACATCATCGTGCTCGACCGCAACGTGTTCGAGACGCCGAGCGACGAGATCGCCGACACCCGCGTGTTGACGACCTTGTTCGAAGGCCGCATCGTCTACGAGCGGGGCTAACCGCATGGCCGCCGCCGAGCTCATTCCCGTCACGGTGCTGACCGGTTTCCTCGGCAGCGGCAAGACCACGGCGCTGAACCACCTGCTGCGGCAGCCGGCGCTCGACGGCACCGTGGCGATCATCAACGAGTTCGGCGAGGTCGGCCTCGATCATCTCCTGATCGAGACCAGCGAGGAGCGCTTCGCGCTGCTCGACAATGGCTGCATCTGCTGCACGGTGCGCGGCGACCTCGTCGAGACGCTCAAGGGCCTGCTGCGCCGGCGCGATGCTGGCGAGCTGCCGCGCTTCTGCCGCATCCTGCTGGAAACCACCGGCCTCGCCGATCCGGCGCCGGTGCTGCATACCCTGATGGCCGATCCTGACATCGCGGCGCGTTACCGCATCGACGGCATCGTGGTGACCGTCGACGCGGTCAATGGCGAGGCGACGCTGCGCGGCTATTCGGAAGCCGCCAAGCAGGTCGCGGTCGCCGACCGCCTGCTGGTCACCAAGACCGACCTCGCCGAGCGTGCCAAGGTCGAGCGTCTGACGGCGCAGCTGTCCTGCCTCAATCCCACGGCCGACGTCCTGCTGGTCCGCGACGGCGTGGTCGATCCGGCTGATATCCTCGACATCGGGCTGTTCGATCCGGCCGCGCGCGGCGCCGAGGTCGTCGCGTGGTTCGCGCGCAGCGCCTCGGCGCGCGCCGCGGGCGCGACGCATCACCATTGCCATGGCGCCGGCTGCACCGATCCGTCCCATCATCATCACGGCGGCGCGGCGCACGGCCATGGCGGCGGCCATCACGGCGTGCAGTCGTTCAGCCTGCTGATCGACGGCCCCGTCGCCTGGGAGCCGTTCGCGACCTGGCTCGACTATGTCGCCTCGCTCAAGGGCGAAGATCTCCTGCGTTTCAAGGGCCTCGTCAACGTCGCCGAGAAGCCCGGCCAGCCGGTGGTGGTGCATGGCGTGCAGCATGTGTTCCATCCGCCGAGGGATCTCGACGCCTGGCCGACCGACGACCGCACCACGCGGCTCGTCTTCATCGTGCGGGATATTCCGCGCGAGCTGATCGAGCGGACTTTGTGCAAGTTCGCCGCGATCGAGCCCGCGCGGCTGCGCCAGCCGGCGGGCGCGCGCCACGACAGCCGCCGGCAGTTTGAGACAATCTGAACGACGACAAGCATCAGGGGGAACGACAATGAAGCATTTGAGAACGATCGCGATGGCGGGAGCGGCCAGCCTCGGATTTCTGGCTCTGTCCGGGCAGGCCTTTGCGGCCGGCCCGACCTGCGCGGGCGGCACGATCAAGGTCGGCGCGGTGTCGACCGTGACCGGTCCTGCCGATTTCAGCGAGGTGCCGAAGGCGACCGCGGCGGCATTCGACCAGCTCAATGCCGCCGGCGGCATCAATGGCTGCAAGATCGACTACACGATTTCCGACGACAAGGCCGATCCGCAGGTCGCCGCGCAAGCCGCGCGCGACCTCATCGACAACAAGGAAGTGGTGGGCATGGTCGGCTCCGCCAGCCTGCTGGAATGCCAGGTCAACGGCGCCACCTACAAGCGCAAGAACGTGATGTCGGTTCAGGGCCTCGGCGTCGACGCCGCCTGCTTCAACTCGCCGAGCATCGCGCCGGTCAATGTCGGTCCGTTCGCGCTGTCGACCGCGGTCAGCTATTACGCCACGCGCTCGCTCGGCACCAAGAAGCTGTGTGCCTTCTTCATCATCATCGGCGGCACCCAGGAAGCCTACAAGGCAGCGCTCGCCAACTGGGAGAAGATCACCAGCCAGAAGATCCATCTGCTGGACCTGACGCTGCCCTACCAGGGCGACCTGACGCCGTATGTCATCAAGGCGCGTGACGCCGGCTGCGACGCCGTGATCAACAACTCGGTCGAGCCCGGCGTGGTGCAGTGGGTCAAGACCGCGGAAGCGCAGAAGATCACCGGCATCAACTGGCTGTTCCTGGCGCCGGGCTACACCGAGCAGGTGGCGAAGGCGCTCGCCGACACCAACCAGCCGGTCTATGTCGGGACCGAGTGGGAGCCCTATACCGAGACCGGCTCGGCGGCGAACAAGGAGTGGATCGCGGCGATGAACGCCTCCAAGCGTCCGCTGACCGCGTTCTCGCAGGGCGGCTATCTCGCAGCGCAGGTGTTCATCGACGTCGTCAAGGGCATCGACGGCCCGGTGACCCGCGACAGCATCACCAGCGCGCTGCTCAAGATGAAGCCGGCGAAGTATCCGCTGGCGGGCTCGCCCTACATCTTCGGCGAGGACAAGACCCATTCGCCGATGCAGTCGACCAAGATCATGAAGCTTGATCACGGCGCCTGGAAGGTGCTGACGCCGGAGTGGGTGGTGCTGCCCGTCATGTAAGCATGGACGCCCGTTCACGGGCGGGGCAAGCTCTCGATTGACGACAGGGCGGCGGCATGTCCGCCGCCCAACCTCTACGGAGTGACGATGAATGCTCTCCTGACATCCGCGGTTGCGGGACTGACTGCGGGTGGTGCCTATGCGCTGCTCGGCGTGTGCTCGGTGTTCACCTATCGGCTGGTCGCGGTGATCAACTTCACAGCGGCCGCGATCGGCGCCGCCGGCACGTTCGTGCTGATCGCGCTGAGCGAAGCCGGCATGCCGCTGTTTCCGGCGGTGCTGCTCGGCCTGGTCGCGGGCGCGCTGATCGGCGTCACCATCGGCTTTGTGATGACGCGCTGGTTCGCCGAGGCGACCGCCTCGAGCAAGGCTGCGGTCACCGTCGCGCTGCTGGTCGGCATGGTGGCGTTCGGCCTGCGCGTCACCGGCGGCCAGCATCCGCATCATTTCCCGGACCTGTTCCCGGGCTCGGCGTTCCGCCTTGCCGGCGTCGAGGTGACGAATGCGTCGGCGCTGACCATTGCGCTCGCGTTCCTGTTCACCATCGCCTCGGACCTGTTTCTCAACCGCACCCGCACCGGGCTGCATCTGCGGGCGCTGTCCGAGCGGCCGATGGCGGCCGAACTGATCGGCGTGCCCGTGCAGCGCCTCGCGCTGCTGGTGTGGGGCATCACCGGCGCGGTGACGACATTCTCGCTGATGCTGATCGCGCCGCAGCGCTCGCCGGACTTCATGTCGCTGAGCCTCTTGGTGGTGCCGGCGCTGGCGGCAGCGCTGATCGGCCTGTTCCGCAGTTTCTGGATGACGCTGATCGGCGGCATCCTGATCGGCATGATCGAGGGCATGACCAGCGTGTTCGGAAGTCTCAATCAATACCGCGGCGCGGTACCGTTCCTGATCATTCTGGCGGTGCTGTTGTGGCTGCAACGGGGAGCCCGCTGGGATGAAGCACGCTAGTTTCCGCTCGAGCCTGGTGATCGTGCTCGCGGCGATTGTCGCGGGGGCCATCATCGTCGGCGTGCTGCCGGGCTACTGGACCTATCTCGCCACCTCGGTGCTGATCTCGGGCGTCGCGCTGCAGAGCATCGGCCTCGTGTCGGGCCGCACCGGCATGATTGCGCTGTGCCAGATGTCGTTCGCCGGCGTCGGCGCCTGGACGGTCGGCTGGCTCAACGTCGCCGAGGCGCCCGGCGGCCTGCCGCTGTGGATCCTGATCGGCGGCCTCACAGCCGTGCCGTTCGGTGTCGCCATCGGCCTGCCGGCGCTGCGGCTGCGCGGCATCAATCTCGCCATCGTCACGCTCGGGTTTGCCACCGCCTTCGATGCCGTGCTCGCCACCATCACCTTTCCGGGGCAGACCTCGTTTACCTCGGTGGTGCGGCCGGCGCTGTTCGACAGCGATGGCGGCTACTTCATCTTCGCGCTGATCTTCTACGTCATCATCGCGGTGGCGCTGGAATTCATCAGCCGCGCCCGCATCGGCGCGACCTGGCTTGCGGTACGCCACTCCGAGCGCGCCGCCGCCGCCCACGGCATCAGCATTCCCTATGCCAAGCTCACGGCGTTCGCCATGAGCGCGTTCATCGCCGGTGTGTCCGGCGGCCTGCTCGCCGGCTATCTCGGCACGCTGGTGGCCGACAACTTCAACATGATGAGCTCGCTGGCGCTGTTCGCGGTGGCGACCATGGTCGGCGCCCAGTTCGCCGAGGGCGCGCTGATCGGCGGCATCATGATCACCGCGTTCCCGGAGATCCTGCGCCGGCTCGACCTCGGCCAGGACATCGGCAACGTGCTGTTCGCGTTCGGCGCCACCCATGCGCTGAGCGCCGGCGAGACGCTGAGCGACGCCTGGCGGCGCGCAATCCGCAAGCGGCGGCTGCGCAACGCGGCGGCGGTCGCGGGCGCGGCGACGCCGCAGTTCTCGCTCGGGCCGCGCGTCAGCGGCGGTACGCTGGAGACGCGCGGGCTCACGGTGCGCTACGGCACCGTGGTCGCGCTCGACAAGGTCGATCTCGTGGTACCTGCGCAGTCGGTCACCGGGCTGATCGGGCCGAACGGCGCCGGCAAGTCGACCCTGATCGATGCGGTCGCCGGCTTCCTCGATTCCTATTATGGCAGCATCATGCTCGACGGGCAGGCGCTCGAAGGGCAGGCGGCGCATCTGCGGGCGCGCGGCGGCATCCGTCGCACCTGGCAGACCACGCGCATCGCGCCGGAGCTTACGGTCGGCGAGTATATCCGCCTCGCGGCCGGTGCATTGTCGGATGCCGATCTCGAGGCGGTGCTCGCCTGGATGGGGTGCCCGCACCGCGATATGCTGGTGGCGGAAGTTGATGTCGGCACCCGCCGTCTGCTCGACGTCGCCGGCGTCGTCGCGTCGCGGCCGGCGCTGGTGCTGCTCGACGAGCCGGCCGCCGGGCAGTCCTATGACGAGACGCTCAAGCTCGGCCGCCATATCGCCGAGATTCCCAAGCTGTTCGGATCGTCGGTGCTGCTGGTGGAGCACGACATGGATCTGGTGCGAACCGCGTGTTCCACCATCAACGTGCTGGATTTCGGCCGCCTCATCGCGACCGGCCCGACCGCGGTCGTGCTCGACGACCCGCGGGTGCGCAAGGCGTATCTCGGCATCGAGGAAGGCAGGACGGTGGCGGCATGAGCAAGCTCGAGGTGTCCAGGGTCTGTGTCGACCGCTCCCATCTGCCGGTGGTGCGTGATGTCGACCTCACGGTGGAGAGCGGCACCATCAGTGTGCTGCTCGGCGCCAACGGCGCCGGCAAGACCACGCTGCTGGAGGGGCTGTCCGGCGTGATCCCGATCGCCAGCGGCCGCATCGTGGTCGATGGCCGCGAGGTGCAGCGCGTGCGTCCCGGCGAGCGCGTGCGTGCCGGCCTTGCCCATGTCGAGCAGGGGCGCACCGTGTTTCGCCAGCTCACCACCGACGAGAACCTGCGCGCCGGCGCGCGTTCGGCGGAGGTGCTGGAAGAGGCCTATGAGCTGTTTCCGGAGCTCCGGCCGCGCCGCCAGATCAAGGCGGGGCTGCTGTCCGGCGGCGAGCAGCAGATGCTGGTGATCGCCCGCGCGCTGGTCGGCAAGCCCAAGATCCTGCTGGTCGACGAGATGTCGGCGGGGCTCGCGCCGGTGATCGTGCGCCGCCTGATGACCACGGTCCGCCAGCTCGCCGACCAGGGACTCGCGGTGGTGCTGGTCGAGCAGTTCGCCGAACTCGCGCTCGCGATCGGTGATCGCGCCTATGTGCTGCGGCGCGGCCAGATGGTCTATGACGGTTCGTGCAGCGAGCTGCGCGAGGCGCCGGATCGCTTGCATCAGCTATACCTCGGTGCCGCCAGCAGTCACGCGGCCTGACGGCATCGCCGTTTCCGCCAGGCCGCGATCCGCGCCACGGTGCCCCGAGGGCAATTTCGTGCACGTTCGGCATGCGCGCCGCGTTCTGGCGGGAGGCGCGCTCGCCGTGCTATGTCCGCGGGCCCGCCGTGCCTGATCGCCCGGGCCGGATCGCAGCCCGCACGAGGACATCGCCGATGCCGAAGACCGTCGTCGCCATCCGTCACGTTCATTTCGAGGATCTCGGCACCTTCGCGCCGGCGCTGGCGGATGCCGGCTACACCATCAGCTATCGCGATGCCGGTGTCGACGACCTCAGCGCACTCGCGACAGAGGATGTCGACCTGCTGGCGGTGCTCGGCGGCCCGATCGGGGCTTATGAGGACGACAAGTATCCGTTCCTGGTCGACGAGATCGCCTTGATCGAGCGGCGGCTCGCCGCCGGCCGGCCGACGTTCGGCATTTGCCTGGGCGCGCAGCTGCTGGCGCGGGCGCTGGGCCAGCGGGTCTATCCCGGGCCGGCCAAGGAGATCGGCTGGGCGCCCGTCACCCTGACGGAGGCCGGGCGCGCGGGGCCGCTGCGTCACCTCGAGGGCGTTGCGGTGCTGCATTGGCATGGCGACACCTTCGACCTGCCGGACGGGGCCGCGCGGCTCGCCTCGACGGCGGTCTGCCGCAATCAGGCGTTTTCCATCGGCGCCAATACGCTGGCATTGCAATTTCACCCCGAGGTCGAGGCGCGCACCTTCGAGCGCTGGCTGATCGGCCACACTTCCGAGCTGACGCAGGCCGGTCTCGCCCCGGCGGCGCTGCGCGCCGACACCCGCGCGCTCGCCCCTGCCGCCGACCGCCATGGCCGCGCCTGTCTCGATGCGTGGCTGCAGGGGCTGGGCGTCTGAGCGGGCAGGGCGCGGGCCACGGGTTCCCATGGCCGGGGCTGAACGGGTGGTGACAGGCCGCCCGATCTGTCGCTAGTCTGGCCTCCGGCGAGGCGCGGTCACCCGTGTCCGTCGCCCAACGATCATGGGGGGATGAGCGGGCCGGACGGTGCATGGCGCCGTCGCGGCGACGTCTGCGGCCCGGTCGTGATCGCTTGCCGCCACCGACGCCCGCGAGAAAGGCACTTCATGACCCCTGCAGCCTCCGCCCCTGACGCCGTATCGCCGATCGAAGCCGAGACCATGCGCCGCGTCGGCTGGCGGATCGTGCCGTTCCTGATGCTGTGCTACTTCATCGCCTTCGTCGATCGCGTCAACGCCGGCTTCGCCGCGCTGCAGATGAACAAGGATATCGGGTTGACCGCGGCGGCGTTCGGGCTCGGCGGCGGCCTGTTCTACATCACCTATGTGATCTTCGAGATCCCCAGCAACCTCGCCATGGAGAAAGTGGGGGCACGGCTGTGGATCGCCCGCATCATGATCTCCTGGGGCATTGTCTCCGCCTGCATGGCGCTGGTGGTCGGTCCTTACTCGTTCTATGCGGTGCGGCTCTTGCTCGGCGCGGCGGAGGCCGGGTTCTTTCCCGGTGTCATTCTCTACCTGACCTACTGGTTCCCGGCGGCCTATCGCGGCCGTATTGTCGCGATCTTCATGGTGGCGATCCCGATCTCGAGTTTCCTGGGATCGCCGATCTCCGCCTCGCTGCTGCAGATGGATGGCGCTCTCGGCTTCCGCGGCTGGCAGTGGATGTTCGTGCTGGAGGCGGTGCCGGCCGTCGTGCTCGGGCTGGTGTCGTTCGCGGTGCTGCCGAATTCGCCGGCGAAGGCGACATGGCTGACGGCGCCGCAGCGCGACTGGCTGGTGGCGCGGCTCGCCAGCGAGCGCGCTGCCCCGGGCAAGACGCAGGGCCACCTGTCGCTGTGGCAGGTGATGACCAACAAATATGTGCTCGCTGCCTCCCGGATCTATGCCGGCGCATCCGGCGCCAGCCAGTGCCTGTCGCTGTGGCAGCCGCAGATCATCAAGTCGTTCGGCCTCAGCAATATCGAAACGGGGCTGCTCAACTCGATCCCGTTCGGCATCGCCTCGGTGCTGATGATCCTGTGGGGCCGCAGCTCCGATGCGACGCGTGAGCGGCGCTGGCACACCGCGATCCCGCTGTTCCTGCTGGCGGCGAGCCTTGCGGTCGCGCCGCTGACCGGCTCGCTCGCGCCGACCATCGCCATCCTCTGTGTCGCCGTCACCGCGACCTACATCGTCAAGGGGCCGTTCTGGGCGCTGGCGACGGAATGGATGTCGGCGGGCGTCGCCGCGGCGGCGATCGCCCAGGTCAATGCCATCGGCAATCTCGGCGGTTTCTTCGGCAGCTATCTGCTCGGCGTCATCAAGGATGCAACCGGCAGCTATGCGCTCGGCCTGCTGCCGCTCGCGGGCTTGTCTGCGGTAGGATGCGTGCTGGCGTTGCTGCTGGGGCGCGGCACGCCACGAGAGCCAGCCGCCGGGCTGACCTCCGCGCACTGAGCGCGGGCGCCTGTGCGACAGGCTAGAGCGTTTTCGAGCGAAGTGGGCACCGGTTCGCGTGAAGAAAACGCGTCAAAACAAATAACTGGAGCGCGTTCGTGATTCCATCAAAAGCGAACGCGCTCTAGTGTCCCGGTTCTAACATTCGCACTCCTTTGCGGCACTAGGGGTAATCTCTGCAGGAAGGACTTCACGATGCCCAAGGGCTCCGATCTTCTCGTCGCGGCGCTGGAACACGAAGGTGTCGATCGCATCTTCGGCGTGCCCGGCGAGGAGAATCTCGATGTCGTCGAATCGCTGCGCCGCTCCTCGATCGAGCTGGTGCTGACGCGGCACGAGCAGGCCGCCGCCTTCATGGCCGCGACCCATGGCCGGCTCACCGGCCGGCCCGGCGTGTGCATCTCGACGCTCGGCCCGGGCGCGCTCAACTTCACCACCGGCGCCGCCTATGCCCATCTCGGCGCCATGCCGATGCTGATGATCACCGGCCAGAAGGCGATCATGAGCAGCCGCCAGGCGCGCTTCCAGATCGTCGATGTGGTGGCGTCGATGAAGCCGCTGACCAAGCTCACCCGCCAGATCGTCAGCGCCGCCAGCATACCGACCCTGGTGCGCGAAGCGTTCCGCGTCGCCATGGAGGAGCGCCCGGGGCCGGTGCATCTCGAACTGCCGGAAGACATCGCCGGGGCGGACGTCCCCGACGCGCCGATGGTGCCGATCCATCCCATCGACATTCCGGTCGCTCATCACACCGCGCTCGATCGCGCTGCGGAGATGATCATGTGCGCCGAGCGGCCGCTGATCATGCTCGGCGCTGCCACCAGCCGCCCGCGCGCCACCCAAGGGCTCGATGGTTTCGTCCGCCGCACCGGCATTCCGTTCTTCACCACCCAGATGGGCAAGGGCACGGTGTCCGGCGGCACCAATCTCTACATGGGCACGGCGGCGCTGTCGGAGCGCGACTATGTCCACGAGGCGGTCGACAAGGCCGACCTGATCATCGCCATCGGCCATGACACGGTGGAGAAGCCGCCGTTCATCATGGGGCCGCGCGGGCCGCAGGTGATCCATGTCAGCTACACGCCGGCGACGGTGGAGCAGGTGTACTTTCCCAACGCCGAGGTGATCGGCGATGTCGGGCCGAGCCTCGAGCTGCTGGCCGATCGCCTCGAGGGCCGGCTGCCGCGCGCCGGCGCGCTGCTCGGTCTGCGGGACGGCATTCTCAGCCGCATCGCCGATCGCGCCACCGAGAGCCGCTGGCCGCCGACGCCGCAGCGCCTGGTGCATGATGTGCGCCAGGTGATGCCGAGCGACGGCATCGTCGCGCTGGACAACGGCATGTACAAGATCTGGTTCGCGCGCAATTACCGCACCGTCACCGCCAACACGCTGCTGCTCGACAACGCGCTCGCCACCATGGGCGCGGGGCTGCCGTCGGCGATGATGGCGGCGATGCTCCATCCCGACCGGCGGGTGATGGCGATCTGCGGCGACGGCGGCTTCATGATGAACAGCCAGGAGATGGAGACCGCGGTCCGCCTCAAGCTCAATCTCGTGGTGCTGATCCTCGACGACGGCGCTTATGGCATGATCCGCTGGAAGCAGGCGGTCGACGCCTTCCCGGATTTCGGTCTCACCTTCGGCAATCCGGACTTCACGCGCTATGCCCAGGCCTATGGCGCGAGGGGCGCGCGGATCGAAAAGCTCGACGACTTCGTTCCGACGCTGGAGGCGGCGTTCCAGAGCGGCGGCGTGCACCTGATCGCGGTGCCGATCGACTATTCGGAAAACATCCGTGTGCTGGTCGAAGAGCTGCGCGCCCGCATGCCGCCGGCCGATCCGGCCTGAGCGCCCAGCGCGGCGCGGACGTCGTCCAGGTTCTAGGTGCGCGCCGCGATCGCCTGTCCGAGCGTGGCCGCCGCGGTCGCGAGCTGGCGGCGGAACACGGCGTGGCGCTCCTCGGTGAAGCGCACGGTCGGCACCGCGAGATTGAGCGCACCGAAGAAGCGGCCGTCATGGGTGACCGCGGTGGCGATGCCGGTGATGCCGGAGGTGAATTCCCCGCGTGAGTAGGCGAAGCCGCTCTGCCGCACGGTCGGCAGTTCCTCGCGCAGGTGCCGCTTCGAGGTGATGGTCGAAGGTGTGATGATTTCGAAGGTGAGGTCGCGCAGGTAACCGTCGAGCTCGCCCGCCGGCATTCGCGACAGCACGATCTTGCCGCTGGAGACGGCATAGAGCGGCGCGCGTTCGCCGACCTTCATGGTGTAGGCCAGCGCCTGGCTCGAAGTGGCGGAGGCGATCGCCTCCACGACGTCGTCGATCCGCACGTAGAAGCCCGAGGTCTCGTTGAGCTCGCCGCTGAGCTGCTTGAGGAACGGCGTCGCGATGGTCGCGAGCGGCGGCGGCGAGATCTTGTGCACCAGAAGCCGCACCTGGTCGCCGATGCGGTAGCGGTCGGTGGTCGCGTCCTGCTCCAGATAGCCGCGTGCCAACAGGTTGTTCAGCAGGTGAAACAGGCTGCTGCGCGGAATGCGCAGGTCCGTCAGCATGTGCGAGAACGACGGCGGATCGCTGGCATCGGCCACATACTCCAGGATGTCGAAGGCCCGGTCCGCGGATTTCACCGACGATGCTGGATTGAGTTTCATAGGCGCAACCGGTTCTCGCAGGGGGACTGAGGGCAGCTTGACGGCTGCTTATCACAGTTCCATAATGAGTACCAGTTTATATACATAAACTTATCTGTGAACTTCGGCATCCGCGGCTGGCACCCGGTCGCGCCGGAAGAGGTGACTGCATGAGCGACGAGACCGCCGACCGGACCGCGATCCGGGAATTGATCGAGAACTGGGCGCTGTGGCGCGACGCCGGGTTGTGGGATCGCTTCGCGACGGTGTGGCACGACGACGGCTGGATGTCGGCGACCTGGTTTCAGGGCCCGGCGACCGAGTTCATCCGCGTCAGCAAGGAGGGCTGGGACAAGGGCGTCAGCATCCTGCATTTCCTCGGCGGCATGACGATCGAGCTGTCCGCCTATCGCGCCATCGCGCAGACCAAGATGACGATTTCGCAGCGCGGCCCAGTGCACGGCGTCGAGTGCGATGTGGTCTGCACCGGCCGCTTCTTCGATTTCCTGGAAAAGCGCCATGGTAAGTGGGGCGTCGTGCGCCGCCAGCCGATCTACGAGAAGGACCGGCTCGATCCGGTTGATCCGGCCGCCGTGCTCACGCTCGACCAGGACAAGCTCAAGCAGTTCCCGGCTGGCTACCGCCATCTCGCCTACATCCAGGAAGAGATCGGCTACCGCGTCAAGCGCGACATGCCCGGGCTCAGGGGGGCGGAGGTCGAGAAGCTCTACGCCGAGGGGCGGGCGTGGTTGGGGTGAGGGGCGTTCCTCATTCTGCGTCATCACCGGGCCGCCGCCAACGGGTCCGCGCGAAGCGCGGCCCGATGACAGGCTCCGCGGCGAGACCCGGTGATCCAGCTTCAAGAGCTCGCGTTTCGGGCGCGCAAGCTGGATGCGCGGGTCAAGCCTGCGCATGACGTAAGTGAGCGTCGAACGGGCTCAATACGCGAAACGCGTACGCCAGCTATCGCCGCAACCGCCGCCATCCCACCACGACGCCGCTCACCGACACCACGAGGCCGATCAGCGACAGCAGCCACACGACGATGTCCCACGCCGGGCGGTGGGCAAGCAGGGGCAGCAGGTCGAGGCTGTGCAGCGCGTTGAACCACCAGCGATAGGCGCGGCGGCTGTCGTCGCTGCGGCCGAGGAGGTCGCCGGTCGCCGGCGCGATGTGAAACCAGCTGTGCGCGGCGTCGTCGAAGCCGATGCGCAGCACCGGCAGCGTGCGCTCCTGGTGATGCGAATACCAATACCAGTCCGCCTGTGTCAGGCGCTGCCGCAGCGTGATCATCGCGTCCGGCAGCAGGCGGCGCGCGGCAGCGACGATGTCGGTCTCCGCCAGCGCCAGCGGCGCGCCCGTCGCAGGATCCGCTGGCGTGATGTGGCCGCTGCGGTCCGCGAGCAGCATCAGCGGCCGACCGCCGAGCCAGACGAAGCGCGCCTCGACCGCGCCGGCCTGCGGCCGCGCCACGATGTCCGCGATCCGCGGCTGATCCTGCCCCATATAGCGCACCGCCATGTCGCGGCCGATGCCGCGGCCGGCGAACAGCTCCAGCGGATTGAGCGACAGCCAGCCGCTCACCATCCAGGTGACAACAAACACCCCGCCGACAAGGCCGGCGAGGTGATGCCAGGCCATCCAGCCGCGATACGGCGTCATGCGCCCGCGGGCGTAGCGTTGGCGCAGCCGCAATCGCAGCACGCCGATCCAGAACCCGGTCGTGGCGACGACGATGCAGAAGCCAGAGATCCACAGCACCACCTGCCGCCAGGCCGCGCCGTCCTTGCGCAACACCGTGGGATATATCCAGTGCGGGATCGAGCCCAGCCAGTTCCAGATGCGCTCATGACGCGTGGTGTCGAGCGCGATCTCGCCGCTGCGGCTGGAGACATAGAGCTCGGTGCCGGCGGCATCGCCGAGCCCCACCAGGAACAGCGGCCGCAGCGGATCATAGCGCGCGGTGACGCTCCACTGGTCGCGCGTCACCGTGTCGAGCAGCTCCGGACGTGTGGACGCAGGGTGATGCGCTGAGATCGCCAGTGCCTGATCGGCGGTGATGGCGTCGATCGCGTGGCCATCGGTCGCGGCGATGACGGCGCGGCGTCCGTCCCAGGTCGTGATCCGGTACACCGGCGTCGTATCCAGCATCGCGAGGCGCAGCTCGCGCGGATAGGTGGTCGCACCGGTGAGCGCCAAAGCGCGGTCCGGCGTCACAGCCACCTTGTCCCAGGCGACGGGCGGCAGTGCCGCCCATCGCTCGGTGTCACTAAGCTGCGGAAACGCGACATACATCATCACCACGCCGGACACGAACCACATGGCGAACAGCAGGCATGTGGCAATGCCGATCCAGCGGTGGATGATATAGAGCCAGCGTTTGGCCCGTCGCACGATCCGCAGGTTCATCGTCAGAACTTGACGTTGACCGACAGTTCCGCCGTGCGCGGCATGCCCAGCAGCCACTGGCCGCTGTAAGGCGCCGACACGGCATAGACCTTGTCGAACAGGTTATAGACGCGCAGCGCCACGGTGGTCTGTGCGTCCGGCTGCCAGCGCAGGCCGGCGTTGACCAGTGCGTAGGACGGCCGCTGCAGCGTGTTGCCGGCGTCGGTGTACATCGACCCGACCACCTGCACGCCGGCGTTGGCCGACCAGTTCGGCGCGAAATTCCAGGTCACCCAGGCATTGCCGACCTGCTGGGGCACGTTGAACGGCACATTGCCGGCATAGTTGACCAGCTTGCCGCCGACGACGGCGGAGAAGTTGTCGTACTTGGCGCGCAGCAGCGCGACATTGCCGTCGACCCGCCAGGCGTCGTTGAGCGTGAGGCCGAGGCTCGCCTCGATGCCGCGCGACGACTGCTGGCCGACCTGCAGCGACGGGCCCGCCAGATTGGTCGAATCCGGAATCAACAGGTTGTTCTTGACGATGTCGTAGGCGGCGAGCGTCCACTCGCCGCGGCCGCCCCAGAACGACTGCTTGACGCCGACCTCGACCTGCCGGCCGGTGGCGAGCTGGAAGTTCTTCTGGCTGGTGTTGAGTGTGATCAGGTTGCCGACCGGGTCGACGGCGGTGGCGTACTGACCATAGAACGCCAGGTTCTCGATCGGGGTGTAGACGAGGCCGGCGCGCCAGCTCGTGCCTGACAGCGAGGTTTCGAAGCTGTTGGCGGGGATGCGGTCGTCGGTGCGGTTGACGGTCGGCCGGTCGAAGCGCACGCCGCTGACCAGCGCGAGCTGCTCGGTGAGCATCAGGCGATCCTCGGCGAACAGCGCGTACTGGTTGGTCAGGGAATGGTAGCCCGGCGTCGTCGGGCTGGTGGTCGCCGAGAACAGGCCGGGATCGAAGTTGAGGAGCGGAACGTAGGTCTGACCGTTGTAGGGCGAGTTGTTGACGTGGGCGAAGGTGATCTGGTTGACGTCGAAGCCGGCGACGAACTCGTTCCTGAAGCCGAAGATGTGGCCGCGCAGCGTCACGTCGGTGCGGGTGCCGAGCTGGGTCTGGTCGTGGAAGATCTCGATATAGCTGTTGCGGCCGATGAGGCCGGTCGCCGGGCTGAACGTATAGGCCTCGATGTCGCGCCAGTGCCGGTTGCTGGTGAGATAGTAGGTGGTGTTGCGCACCGAGACGCCGTCGGCGACGTCCCATTCGGTCTTGAACTGGGTCCAGTTGTCCTTGTAGCGGATCTGGCTGTCCCATGTGTTGTAGTTCTGATAGCGCAGCGCGGTGTCGAGCGTGCCGTTGATCAGCGGGGTGCCGAAATAGCGCGACGGGCTGCGGTCGCCATAGTCGTTCGATAGCGTGAAGGCGAGGTTGTCGGCCGCCTGCACCCGCACCGCGGCGGAGACCGCGACATTCGAGGTCCTGTCGCGGTCGACATAGCCGTCGGACATATTGCCGGTGGCGGCGACGCGGTAGGAGACATTGGGATTGATCGGGCCGCCGCTGTCGACCGCAAGCCGCCGCGTCATGTTGGTGTCGAGCGAGACCTCGGCCTCGTTGTGCGCGGTGGTGATCGGCTTTTTCGGCACGACATTGACGATGCCGCCGATCGCGCCTTCGCCGTACATCACCGAGGCCGGGCCGCGCATCACCTCGATCTGCTGCGCCGTCCAGGTGTCGAACGGGAAGGTGACGGTGCCGGCGCCGACATAGAAGCGGGTGCCGTCATACAGCGTCATCACCGAGTTGCTGCCGGCGAAGCCGCGGGTCGCAAACGACAGCCCGCCATTGCCCGGTGCCGGGGTGGCGGTGAAGCCCGCCGCGTTCTGGGTCACGGCGTCGAGCACGCTGTGCTGGCCGCGCGCGGCGATGGTGTCGGCGCTGATCACCTCGACGCTGGCAGGCGTCTGCAGCGGGGTGAGGCCGAGGCGGCTGCCGCTCGCTGCGGGTGCAGTGAGGTGCAGCGCGGTCGCGGGCGGTGCGGATGACGCAGGTGCGTTGCCCGCTGACGTCGCGGCGGTTGCGGCAGGCCTCGGTCGGGTGCGCGTCGCGCGTTCGGCGCGCCTGCTGGCGGCGCGTTTCGGTTTTGCCTGTGCCGGGGGTGACACTTCGATGGTGTCGAGCCGGCCGGGTTGGGTCGCGCCCTGGGCGGAGACTTCGGCGGGCAGCAGCAGTGACGACAGGGCGATGGAGCAGAGCAGGGCGGCGCGGCGGCGCGGCGCTGCGATCGGACGGACAGACATTGGGTTTGATGACTCGCGTGAGGATCAGTGGCGGCGATGTAGTGTATGTTATGTTATAACGTTACATACGCCTGGTGAGGCACGCAATGGGGCGAGGCCGGCGACGTGCGCGCAGCCGACATCGCTGCCGAATGTCTTGGATAAGGGAGATCGGCGCCGTGCGACGGCGCTGTCATGGAAGGGAAGATCATGAGTCGGGGACTCGCGGTGAGCGTGGCACGTCACCGCGAACGCAAGCCGCCCCGGTCGCCCTACGGCGACGGATCGGCTTCCACCAGGACGCCCCGCCCGATGTGCTCGCGTGTGACCACGGCTGACGGCAGGTCTCCTGGCTCGCGGGTCGTCGCTGATCGTCACCTTCCCGGGCGAAGCAGCCCAGTGGCTTTGAGCATCACCGCCCGTGATTACGGGCTGCGTGCTGACGATCGGCTCGCCGCTTACAGTTGCGGGGACAGCTGCGGCTTGAGGCGAACCTGCACCGCATTCCCTTTTGATCCTCGGAAGGAACCGTCGCCGCGACGATAGGCAGTGGTTCGGTGGGCGTCAATCGACTCGATTGTCGATGCACATGCTTTGCTGTGGCAATAGGTCTCACCGTCGCGGCGGTGACGGCAGGCGGCCGGTGCGCCCTGCGCGGCAGCGATGGCCTCGGCGCCGTCGCGTGGCGTCGTCGTCCGCGGCCGCGCGCCGCCATGCGCCGGAGTTGTCCAGCTCACGCGGGAGGTCCTGCGCAGGTTGACTCGCGAAGGCGTGCGCCTATGGTTCGCGGGCCAGTTCGATGGGCGCGCGTGCGACAGCCCATCCTCGTGCCGCCTGCGCCGGCCTGACCATCATAAAGACGACGCTTCATGAATCTCCATCATCTGCTGCACAAGCGCCTGTCCGCCGGCCGCCCGGTTCGCGTTGCGCTGATCGGCGCCGGCAAGTTCGGCTCGATGTTCCTCGCCCAGGTGCCGCACACGGCGGGCCTCGAGGTCGCCGTCATCGTCGACCTCGATCCGGAGCGGGCGCGCGATGCCTGCCGCACGGTCGGCTGGGATGCGGCACGGATCGCCGCGACGTCGTTCACGAAAGACGGTCTTGCGGCGATCGGCGATGCCGCTGTCGAGGTGGTGATCGAGGCGACCGGCAATCCCGCCGTCGGCATCCGCCATGCGCGTGCGGCGATCGCCGCCGGCAAGCATATCGTGATGGTCAATGTCGAAGCCGACGTGCTTGCGGGTCCGCTGTTGGCGGAGGAGGCGCGCCGCGCGGGCGTGGTCTATTCATTGGCCTATGGCGACCAGCCGGCGCTCACCGCCGAGCTCGTCGACTGGGCGCGCGCCACCGGCTTCCGTGTCGTCGCCGCCGGCAAGGGCACCAAGTACCTGCCGCTCTATCACGACGTCACGCCGGCCGAGGTGTGGAAGCATTACGGCCTCAGCGCCGCCGAGGCGCAGTCGGCGGGCATGAACCCGCAGATGTTCAATTCCTTCCTCGACGGCACCAAATCCGCCATCGAGATGGCGGCGATCGCCAACGCTACCGGCCTCGACGTGCCGTCCGCAGGCCTTGCGTTTCCGCCCTGCGGCGTCGACGACCTGCCGCATGTGCTGCGGCCGCGGGATGCCGGCGGCGTGCTCGAACGCGCTGGTGTGGTCGAGGTGGTGTCGTCAGTGGAGCGCGACGGCCGTCCGGTGTTCCGTGACCTGCGCTGGGGTGTCTATGTGGTGCTGGAGGCGCCGAACGACTATGCGGCGGATTGCTTCCGCCAGTACGGCCTCAAGACCGACGCCAGCGGGCGCTATGCAGCGATGTACAAGCCGTATCATCTGATCGGGCTCGAATTGAACATCTCGGTGCTGTCGGCGGCGCTGCGCGGTGAGCCGACCGGGCAGGCGCAGGATTTCCGCGGCGATGTCGTCGCGGTGGCCAAGCGGTCGCTGCGCGCTGGCGAGATGCTGGACGGCGAAGGCGGCTACACGGTGTGGGGCAAGCTGATGCCGGCCGCCGACAGCCTCAAGGTCGGCGCGCTGCCGATCGGCCTCGCCCATGGCGTCAGGCTGGTCAACGATATCGCCCATGGCGGCGTGGTGCGCTGGTCCGATGTCGCGTTCGACGCCAGCAACGAAACCGTCGTCTACCGCCGCGCCATGGAAGCACGCTTCGCCGGCTGAACGGCGCGCTGGTTTGTGTTCGGCGTGGCTATCGCCGCGTCATCACCGGGCCGCCGCCAACGGGTCCGCGCGAAGCGCGGCCCGATGACAGGCTCCGCGGCGAGACCCGGTGATCCAGCTTAAACTGGTGCATGCTATGCTGGGAGCGAGATGGATGCGCGGGTCAAGCCCGCGCATGACGTGGTGAGTGTGGCTGGCGCGACCGGTCAATTGGACCGCCGCAGGATATTTCAGATCTGGGTCTTCTCCGCCGCCGCGCTGCGGAAATCCGGCTTGCGCTTGCCGAGGAAGGCGCTGACGCCTTCGCCAAATTCCACGCTGCCGAATGCCACCGCCTGCGCCGTTGCCTCGGTGGCGAAGAAGGCCTCGATCGGTTCATAGGCGCTGTTGACCAGCGTCTTGGTGAGCCCGAGCGATGTTGCGGGACCCGCCGCGAGTTCGCTTGCGAGCGCCAGTGCCGCCGCGCGCAGCTCGGCCGCCGGCACCACGGCCCGCGCGAATCCCAGCGTCACCGCTTCGGCGGCGTCGATGCGGCGGTTGGTCAGCAGGATATCCTTGGCCCGCGACGTGCCGATCGCGCGCGGCAGCGTCAGCGCAAGGCCAAGATCGGGCGCCGCGCCGAGGCCGGGAAACGCCGGACGGAAGAACGCGCTGTCGGCGACCAGCACGAGATCGCACAGCAGCGCCAGCGAGAAGCCGGCGCCGGCGGCTGCGCCGTTCACTGCCGCCACCACCGGCTTCTCGCCGGTGAGGATGCATTTGACCCAGGCATGGCTGCGCAGCATCCGCGCCCGCACCGCCGGCGCATCGCGCTCGCTCATGTTGGTGATGTCGCCGCCGGCGCAGAACGCCTCGTCCGTGCCGGTGATGACGACGCAGCGCACGGCCCGGTCGGCCATCAGCGCGGGGATCGCCTGTTCCAGCCCCGCCTTGATCTCGGCGCTCAGCGCGTTGCGGCTGCGTGGACGGTTGAGGCGCAGCAGCGCGACATCGGCATGGCGCTCGATGATCACGGCATCGTCGGTGGCGGGCGCGGAGACGGAAGGTGTCGCGGTCATGGCGTGGTCCGGCGGTTGGTTGCGGCGAGGGATGAAGCTAGTCGTTCGCTCGCAAAAATGAAACAGAATTTCGCAATTGTGCAACGCGTCCGGATTGGCTTAACCTTGCGGCCAACAACAACAGTCCGAGGAAGCGATGAACCTGACGGCGGGGCTGCGCAAGGCCGCGGCATTTTCCAGCGACACGACGGCATTGATCAGCGGCGATGCCCGGCTCGACCGCCGGACCTTCGTGGACCGGATCGCCCGCCTCGCCGCGGTGCTGCGCGACCTCGGCATGGCGACCGGCGACCGCGTGGCGATGCTGGCGCAGAACGGCCAGCCCTACATCGAGTTCTACTTCGCGGTGCTGTGGGGCGGCGGCGTCATCGTTCCCGTCAACTCGCGCTTCGCGCTGCCGGAGATGATCGAGCAGCTGCGCGACGCAAGCCCCGTGGTGCTGATGGTGGACGCGCATTTCGCCGACGTCGGCGCCGAGCTTGCCGCCTCGGCGCCGTCGGTGCGGGCGGTGCTGCACGCAGGGCCAGGCGAGGCGCGGGGCGGCGCGATCGCCGGCGAGGCGGCAATCGCGGCGGCGAGGCCGGCCGAGGATGCACTGCGCGGCGGCGAGGATCTCGCCTGCATCTTCTACACCGGCGGCACCACCGGCCGCTCCAAGGGAGTGATGCTGAGCCATCGCAACCTGTGGGCTAACGCTGCGGTCACCGCCGCGCGTTTCGGTTTCGACGAGCGCACCGTCGCGCTGCACGCCGGGCCGCTGTTCCACCTCGCCGCCGGCGCGCGGGTGTTCACCACGGCGCTGCTCGGCGGCACCCATGTGGTGATCCCGCGCTTCACGCCTGTCGATGCGCTGGAGGCGATCGCGCGCCACCGCGTCACCACCGTCACCTTCGTGCCGACCATGCTCGCCATGCTGCTGGAGCTGCCGGATCTCGGCGCCTACGACCTGTCCAGCCTGCGGCTGATCACCTATGGCGCCTCGCCGATGCCCGAGGCGGTGCTGGCCGCCTGCCTGCGGCGTTTCCCCGCCGTCAGGTTCGCGCAGTCCTACGGCATGACCGAGCTGTCGCCGGTCGCCACCATCCTCGGCCCAGAGGACCATGCGCCGGATGCGCCGCGGCAGAGGCTGCGCTCGGCCGGCCGGCCGGTGTGGTCGGCCGAGGTCAGGGTGGTGGACGTGGACGATCGTGAACTTCCTTGCGGCGAGATCGGCGAGATCGTGGTGCGCGGCCCGATGGTGATGCAGGGCTACTGGAACCAGCCGGAGTTGACCGCGCAGACCCTGCGCGGCGGCTGGATGCACACCGGCGACAGCGGCTATTTCGCGCCCGACGGCTATCTCTACGTCGCCGACCGCATCAAGGACATGATCATCTCCGGCGGCGAGAACGTCTATTCCGTCGAGGTCGAGAATGCGGTCGGCAGCCACCCGGACGTCTTGCAATGCGCCGTCATCGGCGTTCCCGACGCGCGCTGGGGCGAGCGCGTACATGCGGTGGTGGTGCGCCGGCCCGGCACGACGCCGACCCCAGAGGCGATCCTCGCCCATTGCCGCGATGTCATCGCCGGCTACAAGTGCCCGCGCAGCGTCGACATCCGCGACGAGCCGCTGCCGTTGTCCAGTGTCAACAAGGTCAACAAGGCCGCGCTGCGCGCGCCGTTCTGGGAGGGGCAGGCGCGGCAGGTGAATTGAGGCGGAGCGCCGGGCCCTCTCGCTTTGCGGGGATGCGCACCTCCCCCTCATCCTGAGGAGCGGCGCAGCCGCGTCTCGATGGATGAGGCCGGGGAGCCGGTTGTTGTCAGAGGCGCTCCGGCCTCATGGTTCGAGACGCGCGGCTGTGCCGCGCTCCCCACCATGGGGGGATAAGCCGGATGACAAGCAGCGGCGCCGCTCACCCGCCGCCCAGGGCGGCGCTGATCTGTTGCGCCGCCGCGGCGATCGCCGGGCCGTACTCGTTGTCGAGTTGCTCCTGCGACATCAGGTAGGCCGGCCCGCCGATGCTCAGCGCATATACCGTGCTGCCGCCCGGGGCGACGACCGGCGCGCCGACCGCGTTGATGTCCTTGCGCCATTCGCCGGCCGAGACGCAGAAGCCGCGCTCGGCGACGTCGCGGGTCGCGCGCTCGACCGAGCGCACGATCATCGGCCAGTCCTCACCGTGCTGGCGGCGGATGGCATCCATCAGGCTGTTGCGCTCGTCGTCGGCGACCGCGGCGAGATAGGCCTTGCCGATCGCCGTGACCGCGACCGGCATGCGTGACCCGGTGGCGAGCCGCAGCCCGACCAGGCCCTGGCCCTCGCAGGTCTCGATGTTGAGCATCATCTGCTTGTCGCGCATGGCGAGTGCGACATGCAGGTTGTGGCTGTCGGCGAGCCGCTCCATGGTCGGCCGCGCCACGCGGCGGACGTCGAGATTGGCGAGCGCGACATAGCTCAGCGACAGGGTGCTGCCGCCGAGCTGGTAGGTGGCGGAGCGGGCGTCATAGGCGAGATAGCCGAGCTGGGTCAGGGTATGGGTGATGCGCGAAATGGTCGGCTTCGGCAGGCCGGTGCGCTTGGCGAGCTCGAGATTGCCGAGCGCGCGGTCGCGGGCGCGGAAGGCGCTGAGCACCTCGAGCCCGCGCGCCAGCGCGGAGACGAACAGCCGCCCGCCGGCGCTGTCCTCGGCCGCCTCGTCATCGCTCGCACGGGGCCGGCGCGCCGCGCGCTGCAGCTTCATGCGGGCGCTGCGCTTGCGGGCGCGCTCGTCCGCCACCAGGGGGGCGGCGGGCTTGAGCTTGCGCGGCTTGCCGTCGGCCTTGGTAGCCGAGGCCTTGGTAGCCGAGGTCTTGGTAGCGGAGGTGTTGGCAGCCGCGGCCTTTGCGGGCGAGGCCCTTGTGCTGGACGTCCTCACGCTCGACGTCTTTGCGGCCTGCGACCTCGTGGCGGCGGAGCGGCGCGGGGGCTTGTCGGCGTCCATGCTTGGTCCTCGTGCCAGTGACTGGGGGCCAGGTGAATTGGTATCAAGTGAATCGGGGACGGGTGAACCGTTGGTCGTCTCGTAGCGTTTTTCCGCCGCGCGGTCGCGGCGAAACAGCGAGGGGGTGTAGCAGCTTCGCGCCCCCTGTCGCGACCTCAGGCGGAAAGTCATATGCGAAATCAATTTTCGCATGTTGCCACGATCCCGAGGCCGTGGCAATTTTCGCGGCAAAGAGCCGACAAGATTGCCGAGGAGACCCCGCCGATGCCGATCGATCCCAAAGTCCTGCGCAACTGGCCGTTCGCGGATATCGAGCACAGCTACACCACCCGCGACACCATCCTCTATGCTCTCGGCGTCGGCTGCGGCGCCGATCCGCTCGATGAGAGTGATTTGCGCTTCGTCTATGAGGCGAAGTTGCAGGCGTTGCCGTCGATGGCGGTGGTGCTTGGCTATCCCGGCTTCTGGCTCGGCGATCCCGCCACCGGCGCCGACTGGAAGAAGGTGCTGCATGGCGAGCAGGGTTTTACCATTTTCAAGCCGCTGCCGCCGTCCGGCACGGTGATCGGCCGCACCCGTGTCACCGGCCTGTTCGACAAGGGCGCCGGCAAGGGCGCGGTGCTGCTGTCCGAGCGCGACGTCATCGACAAGGCGAGCGGCGAGGTGCTGGCCCGCCTGACCTCGACCACCATGTTGCGCGGCGACGGCGGTTTCGGCGGCCCGTCCGGCCCGTTGCCGACGCCGCACCCGATCCCCGAGCGCGCGGCGGATGCGACGCTCAGCATCGCCACATTGCCGCAGGCGGCGCTGATCTACCGCCTGTCCGGCGACTACAACCCGCTGCACGCCGATCCCGCGGTCGCCCGCGCCGGCGGCTTCGACCGGCCGATCCTGCACGGGCTCTGCACCTATGGCGTCGTCACCCGCGCGCTGCTGCGGCTTGCCTGCGCCAGCGATCCGGCCAGGCTGCGCGCCATGCAGGTGCGCTTCTCCTCGCCGGTCTATCCCGGCGAGACCATTGTCACCGAGCTGTGGCGCGAAGCCGGCGGCATCGTCTCCTTCCGCGCCCGCGTCGCCGAGCGCGATGTGGTGGTGATCAACAATGGGCGGGCGGAGGTCGTTTGAGGAGCAAGAGTTCGAGCCGCAAGGGCGTTTCCCCCTCATCCTGAGGAGCCCGCGCAGCGGGCGTCTCGAAGGATGAGGCCCGGGAGCCCTCGCGCATCGAACGCCGTGACCTCATGGTTCGAGACGCGCGGCGTTGCCGCGCTCCTCACCATGAGGAGAGAGGGCATGACGCTGAGCTGGAGGCGCCCTCAAATCTTCCGTTTCGCCGCCGCCCAATACGGATCGCGCAGCCGCCGCTTGAAGATCTTGCCGGAATCCTCGCGCGGCAGGTTGTGCTGCACTTCGATGCGCTTGGGCACCTTGTAGCCGGCGAGCGCCGCGGCGAGCGTCTTGCGGATGGCGTCGACGTCGAGCGTGACGCCGGCTTGCGGCTCGACCACCGCCATCAACGCCTCGCCGAACTCCTCGTCGGGAATCCCGAACACCGCGCAGTCATGCACGCCGGCGCAGCCGTGCAGCACCGCCTCGATCTCGGCGGGATAGATGTTGACGCCGCCGGAGATCACCATGTCGCGCTTGCGATCGGAGATGAAGACATAGCCGTCGGCGTCGACGTAGCCGACGTCGCCGCTGGTGATCAGGCCGTCGCGGTCGATCTCGGCGCGCTTCTCCGGCTGGTTGTGATAGGTGAAGTCGGGATTGGCTTTGATGCGGGTGTAGATCTCGCCGACATGGCCCGGCGGCAATGCGTGGCCGTCGTCGTCGAGAAAGCGGATCTCGGCGCCGGGAAAGATCTGTCCCACCGTGCCCGGTCTCTTCAGCGCGTCCTCGGAGGTCGCGAAGGTGACGGCGCCAGATTCCGTCGAGCCGTAGAACTCGTAGATCACCGGCCCCCACCAGTCGATCATGGCGCGCTTGACGTCGGCCGGGCATGGCGCGGCGGCATGGATGACATGGCGCAGCGACGACATGTCGTAGCGCTGGCGCACCGCCTGCGGCAGCTTGAGGAGCCGCACGAACATGGTCGGCACCATGAAGATGTTGTCGATGCGCTCGTCCTGGATGATGCGCAGGAACTCTTCCGGATCGAACCGCGGCATCATCACCAGCGCGCCGCCGAGGCGGCCGGCGCGCAGCGCAAACGCGTTCGGCGCGGAGTGATAGAGCGGCCCCGGCAGCAGTGCGCGCACGCCAGGCTTGAGGCCGTAGATCTTTGCCCGCATCGCTTCGGATGCCGCGATCTGCTCGGGTGTCGGCGCGTTGCGCCGCACGCCCTTGGGGCTGCCGGTGGTGCCGGAGGTGTAGATCATGCTCTGCGGCGGCGGTCGCCGCTCGCCGGCATAGGGCGCCTGTGCGCCGATCCAGCGCTCATAGTCTTCGGCGCCGCGCGGCGGCGCGAGCCGGGCCAGGTCGATGGTGTAGGTCTGCAGGATCTCCGGCGGGGTCGGCACGCTGATCTGCGTGACGCTGTCGGGAATGGCCGCGCGCAGCGTGTTGAGCAGGTCGGCATGGCCGATCAGCACCCGCGTCGCGGTGTCCTTGAGAATATGGGCGACCTCGTCGAGCTTGAAATGCCAGTTCACCGGCACCGCATAGGCGCCGAGCGTCATCGCCGCATAGCTCGCCTCCAGGAACGCGATATCGTTGCGCATCAGGATGCAGACACAGTCGCCGGCGCCGACGCCGAGTCGGGCGAGGCCGCCCGCGATGGCGAGGGCGCGCGCCTCCGTCGTGGCAAAGCTCTGGTTGCGCGCGCCGCTGGTGATGCCCGCGGATGGGGCGGCTGCGGAGGTCATGGCGTGGTCTCCCGTCTCAAAGCGCCCTTACCGGGCTGTTCGTGGTCGCATGCGCGAGGAATATTGCGGCGCGCGGAATGCGTGCGGTGCAGATCACGCGCGCGAGACCGCGTGCAGATGCGCATGTTGCGCGATGGAAAATTCCGGCAAAATCACGGGCGTCCTCGCATGTTCTGATTTTGCGAAATGCTATTTCGCATGTTTGACATTTGCAAGGTGGCGTGGCACATCGAACGTCATCAAGCAAGAACGATCGCGGATGCTGTCATGCTCCGCACGGGAGAGAGAAATGGCTGCCCCCGCACGCGCCCGTCCGGTGCCGACACCGGAAACCAAGCATTACTGGGAGGGCGCCGCGCAAGGCGAGCTCCGCCTGCAGCGTTGCGACGACTGCACCAAGGCGTATTTCCCGCCGCGTCCGTTCTGTCCGTCGTGCGGCTCGCGCCATGTCAGCGTGTTCAAGGCGAGCGGCAAGGGCATGCTGTACAGCTATGTCATTCATCATCGCCCGGTGCCCGGCTTCACGCCGCCTTACGCCATCGCGGTGGTCGAGCTCGCCGAAGGGCCGCGCCTGATGAGCAACATCATCGACTGTCCGCAGACGCCGGAGGCGCTGGTGCTCGACATGCCGCTCGAGGTCGCGTTCGAGAAGCTCGACGACGCGATCACGCTGCCCCAGTTCCGCCCGGCGAAGGGGTGAGCCATGCGTCGTAATCAGGTTGCCATCGTCGGCGCTGCCGAGACCACTGAGCTCGGCGTCGTGCCCGGCATGTCGCAAATCCAGCTGCACGCGGACGCGGCGCTCAACGCCATGGCCGACGCCGGCCTCAAGCCCTCCGACATCGACGGCATCGCCACCGCGGTCGAAGCGCCGCAGCAGATCGCCCACTATCTCGGCATCACGCCGACCTGGGCGGACGGCACCTCCGTCGGCGGCTGCTCGTTCATGTTGCATGTCCGCCACGCGGCGGCGGCGATCGAGGCCGGGCTGTGCAAGACCGTGCTGATCACCCATGGCGAGAGCGGCCGCTCCAATATCGGCAAACCGCCACGCGTGGTGGCGGCCGACAGCCTCAATGGCCAGTTCGAAATGCCATATGGGCCGTTCGGGCCGCCGAGCCTGTTCCCGATCCCGGTGCTGCGCTTCATGAAGACCCATGGCATCACCCATGAGCAGATCGCCATGGTGTCGGTGGTGCAGCGCGAGTGGGCGGCGAAGAACCCGCGCGCCACCTTCAAGGATCCGATCACGGTCGACGACGTGCTCAACTCGCGCATGATCGCCTATCCGTTCCGCATCCTGCAGTGCTGCGTCGTCACCGACGGTGGCGGCGCGCTGATCCTGACCAGCGCCGACCGCGCCAAGGATTTTCCGCGGAAGCCGGTCTACGTCATGGGCACCGGCGAGAGCGTCGAGACGCCGATGGTCAGCCAGATGGAGACGTTCAACTCCTCACGCGCCTTCCGCGTCGCCGGGCCGACCGCGTTCCGCGAAGCCGGCATCAGCCATGCCGACGTCGATCATCTCATGATCTACGACGCCTTCGCCCACCTGCCGCTGTTCGGCCTCGGTGACCTCGGCTTCATGCCCCATGCGGAGGCCGGCGCCTTCATTGCCGGCCGCAACACCGCGCCGGGCGGCAAGCTGCCGGTCAACACCAATGGCGGCGGCCTCAGCTACATGCATTCCGGCCACTACGGCATGTACGCCCTGCAGGAGAGCGTGCGCCAGATGCGCGGCATCGCGCCGGCGCAGATCCCGAATGCGAAAATCTCGGTGTGTCACGGCGTCGGCGGCATGTTCGCCGCCAGCGGCACCATCGTGTTCACGAACGAACGGTAAGTATCCGTCATCCCGAGGCGCGCGACGCGCCTCGACGGGGACGGGCAAAGGCTTGCAGCAACACAGGGAACGGCACCATGGCACAGACAAAAGCGCTTGACGGCAAGGTCATCATCGTCACCGGCGCGGGGCGCGGCATCGGGCGCGAGATCGCGCTGCTGGCGGCGGCGGAAGGCGCCAAGGTCGTGGTCAATGATCCCGGCGGCGCGGCCGACGGTTCCGGCACCAGCGCTGCGCCGGCGGAAGAGGTGGTCGAGGAAATCCGCAAGCGCGGCGGCACCGCGGTCGCCAATTTCGAGACCGTGGCCGAGGCCATTCCCGCCAGCAAGATCGTCCAGACCGCGATCGATGCCTTCGGCAAGCTCGACGGCGTCGTCAACAATGCCGGCATCCTGCGCGATGCCATCTTCCACCGCATGAGCGTCGACGCCTTCGAGCAGGTCATCAAGGTGCATCTGATGGGCTCGTTCTACGTGTCCCATGCCGCGGCACGCCTGTTCCGCGAGCAGGAGAGCGGCGCCTTCGTGCACTTCACCTCGACGTCCGGCCTGATCGGCAATTTCGGCCAGGCCAACTATGCCGCCGCCAAGCTCGGCATCGTCGGCCTGTCGAAGTCGATCGCCCTCGACATGAACCGCTTCAACGTGCGCTCGAACTGCGTGTCGCCGTTCGCCTGGAGCCGCCTGATCGGCACCATCCCGACCGAGACCGAGGCCGAGAAGGCGCGCGTCGCCCGCATGCAGCAGATGGGCCCGGAAAAGATCGCGCCGCTGTCGGTGTTCCTGCTCGGCGACGACGCCAAGGACGTAACCGGCCAGATCTTCGCCGTGCGGATGAACGAGATCTTCCTGATGGGCCAGTCGCGCCCGCTGCGCTCGATCCACCGCGCCGAAGGCTGGACCTGCGAAACGCTGGCCAACCACGGCATCCCGGCGCTGAAGTCGTCGTTCTACAAGCTCGACCGCTCGGCCGACATCTTCTCGTGGGACGCGATCTGAGCCGGGCTGCCAACTTCGCTTGTTGCAGAAGGTGCTCGCCGTCTTCTTTGTCGTGGCCGGGCTTGTCCCGGCCACCCCGCTTAGGGACGCATTGCTTTCCTTGCCGGGGTCGCCGGGAGACCTTAGTCCTGGCGATCCGTTAGAGAGGGATCGCGCTGCCCGGCGACGACACTAAGGTCACGGCCCCAACGCCCATGGCCTCATAGTTCAAGACGCGCGGCTTTGTCGCGCTCCTCACCATGAGGAGTGGCGTTGTCAGCATTTGACGACGCCGGCCAAAATCGGCTTAGCTCACATCAAGTGCCGCACATGATGGCGCAGAGCAATGAGATTCGGGAGACAGACGATGACCATCACCCGCCGGACCTTTGGCCTCGGCGCAGCGGGAGCCCTGATTGCGCCGGTCGCTGCGCCCTTCGTCCGCCGCGCCTCGGCCGCCGGGCCGACCATCCGCATCGGCGTGGTCAATTCCATGAGCGGCAGCCTTGCGGCCTATGCCCAGGAAGGCCAGCCGGCCTTCGAATACATGATCAGGAAGATCAATGCCGAGGGTGGCATCCGCAGCAAGGGCGGCGCGCAGATCGAGCTGGTGATGGCCGACGACACCAGCCAGCCGGCGCGCACCGCGGCGGAAGCGCGGCGGCTGATCACCGAGGAGAAGGTGCAACTGCTCACCGGCACCATCCTCAGCGCCCAGATGCTGGCGCTCACCCCGGTGCTCGACGAACTCAAGGTGCCGACGCTGTCGGTGTGGGCCGGCGGCGCGCACTCCAGCTACATGTTTACCCTGGGCTACCCCTACGACCGCGGTTACGCCCAGACCATGCACGACTTCGTCGTGTCGCTGCGCGACGACGGCAAATTCCCGATCAAGACTGCGGTGATGAGCTACTCGAACTACGAGGCCGGCCAGCAGGTCAACAGGTTTCTCACCGAAAAGCTCAAGGCCAGCAACATCGAGATCATCGGCGAGGCCGCGCTCGACATCCGCGCCCAGGACCAGACCGCGGCGATGGTGCGCATCCGCTCGCTCAAGCCCGATGTCGTCGTCGGCCTGGTGACGCCGCGCGACGGCATCCTGCTGCACCAGGCGCGCTACAACTTGAATTACCACGGCAGCATCTTCTGCGGCGGCACCGGCGGCTATTCCGACCTGTCGCTGTGGAAGGACCTTGGCCAGGAGATCGGCAAGGCGGTGCTGACGCGCAACCTGTTCGGCATGACCGGTTTCAGCGCCGGCGCCAAGATCGAGTCGATGCAGAAGATCATCGCCGAGCTGCGCGACGTCGCCAAGCTCGAGCGCATCGGCCAGGGTGCCATCCAGTATGCCCAGGCGGCGCGGGTGCTGCAGCAGGTGCTGGAGAACGCGGTGTCGCTCGACAGCGACGCGCTGCTCAACGCCTTCAAGAAGCTCGACATCCCCTATGGCGATCCCAACCTCTACATCGCCAAGCCGCAGGGGTTGCAGTTCGCCGAGGATCGCCTGCTCAAGGACGGCTCGGCGATGTTCATCCAGTGGCTGCCGGACCAGGACCAGCAGGTGGTGTTTCCAAAGATCTTCGCCCAGGCCGCGCCGCGGCCGAAGTCGTGAGGACAGGCGAGTGTCGTTCCTCATGGTGAGGAGGCGCGCAGCGCCGTCTCGAACCGTGAGGCCCGTACGTTACGGCCTCATCCTTCGAGACGCAGGCTTCGCCTGCTCCTCAGGATGAGGACAGAGGCCGAGGACGGGGATCTCGGGATACGGCAATGAGGGGAAGGGGCTGACGTGGCATTTCTGGAGGTCGCCGGCATCACCAAACGCTTCGGCGGCCTTGTCGCGCTGAACGCGGTCAGCTTCTCGGTCGAGAAGGGCGAGATCGTCGGCATCATCGGCCCCAACGGCGCCGGCAAGACCACGCTGTTCGGCGTCATCTCCGGCTTCATCCCGCCGAGCGAAGGCACCGTGCACTTCGACGGCGCGGCGATCGGCTCGCTGCGGCCCGACCAGCTGGTGCGCTGCGGCCTGATGCGCAGCTTCCAGATCGTGCAGACCTTCGCCGACATGACCGCGCTCGACGTGGTGACGACCGCGGCGCTGACGCGGCGACCGATGCGCGAGGCCGTCGACTATGCGGCGCATGCGCTCGAGCGGGTCGGCCTTGGGCCTAAGCTCGAGGCCACGCCGGCGACGCTGTCGCTGCAGGACAAGAAGCTGCTCGAGATCGCGAAATGCATCGCCACCGATCCCCGTTGCATCCTGCTCGATGAGGTGATGGCGGGCCTCACCATGGCGGAGACCGCCGCGCCCATGGCGGTGATCCGCGAGCTCAATACCCAGGGCGTCACCATCGTCATGGTCGAGCATGTCATGCCGGTGATCATGCGCCTCGCCACCCGCATCGTGGTGATCAATTTCGGCGAGAAGATCGCGGAAGGCACGCCCGAGGACATCATCAGGGATCAGCGCGTGGTCGATGCCTATTTCGGAGACCATGTCGATGCTTGAGGTCGAACGGCTGGTCGCGGGGTATGGCACTGTCCCGGTGCTGCACGAGGTGTCGCTGACGCTCAAGGCCGGCGAGATCGTCGGCCTGCTCGGCGCCAACAACGCCGGCAAGACCACGCTGATCAACGCGCTGTCCGGCATGGTCACGCCGAGCGCCGGACGAATCCTGTTCGATGGCGAGGACGTTACGCACCTCTCCGCAAAGCAGCGGGTCGAGGCCGGCATTGTCCAGGTGCCCGAGGGACGCCTCGTCTTTCCGGAGATGAGCGTGCGGGAGAACCTGCTGCTCGGCGGCATCAATGCGCGCGCCCGCGCGCAGCGGCCGCAGCAGATGGACAGGGTGCTCGACCTGTTCCCGCGGCTTCAGGAGCGGCTCGGCCAGGCCGCCGGCACGCTGTCCGGCGGCGAGCAGCAGATGCTGGCGATCGGCCGCGGCCTGATGGCGGATGCGAAACTGCTGATGCTCGACGAGCCGTCGCTCGGCCTGTCGCCGCGCTTCGTGCAGTACATCTTCGCCATCGTCGACCGCCTGCATGCCGAGGGGCTGACCATCCTGCTGGTGGAGCAGAACCTCAACCTGACGCTGCGCCATGCCGGGCGCTGCTACGTGCTGGAGCGCGGCCATGTCGCGGTCGAGGGCACGGCCGACGTGGTGAAGAACGATCCGCGCACCCGCAGCGCGTATCTCGGGCTTTGACGGGGAGAGCGACGTGACCGAACTCTACCAGGCGCTGGCGCAAGGACTCCTGATCGGCTCGACCTACGGGCTGCTCGCCCTCGGCATGGGCCTTGTCTACGGCGTCAGCGGCGTCGTCAACTTCTCCCATGGCGACTTCATCTCGTTGGGCATGTTCATGTGCCTCGCGCTGTACTCGGCGTTCTCGCTGGATCCCTATGTTTCCGCCGTGATCACGATCCCCGTGATGACGGCGCTCGGCGCGCTGGTCTACCGCTTCCTGATCCGGCCAATGGTCGGCCACCAGTTCCTGATGATCGTGCAGCTCACCCTGGGCTTAAGCCTCGTGCTGCAGAACGGCATCCTGATGGTGTTCGGCGGCCAGCCGGCGCGCACCCCTTCGGTGGTCGAGACCAAGCTGATCCTGCTCGGCGACGTCGTGCTGCGGCTGCCCCATGTCATCGCCTTCGTGATCTCGTTCGCCCTCGCCATCGCGCTCTATGTCATGCTGCGCTCCACCGACTTCGGCCGCTCGATCCGCGCGGTGCACCAGAACGCCCACGCCGCGGCGCTGATGGGCATCAATGTCGGCCGCGTCCAGGTGCTGACCTTCGCGATGGGCATCGGCCTCCTGGCGCTCGCCGCGGTGCTGCTGCTGCCGGGCACGCCGATCCAGCCGACCCAGGGCCTGCGCTACACCGTGATCACCCTGCTGGTGGTGGTGCTTGGCGGCATGACCAATTTCGTCGGCATCATGCTCGGCGGCCTTGTCATCGGCATCGCGGAAGCGTTCGGCACCATCTATCTGGAAGGTCCGCTGGGACTGCTGATGCCTTACCTGATCTTCGTCGCCATCATGCTGTTCCGCCCGCAGGGCCTGACCTGGAGGTCGGCGCGATGAAGGAGGAGTTTTACCGCACCCTGCGTTCGTCGATCTGGTGGGGCGTGCTTGTCCTCGCCGCGCTGCTGCCGTTCGCGCTGTCGAGCTACTACCTGCACATCGTCACCCTGGCCTTGGTCTATGTCGCGCTGGCGTCGTCCTGGAACATCGTCGGCGGCATGGCCGGGCAGATCTCGCTCGCCCACAGCCTGTTCATCGGCGTCGGCGCGATGTTCTCCAGCGCGCTGCTGCTCAAGCTCGGCATCAACATGTGGCTGGGCCTCGTGATCTCCGCGGCGATCTCCGCCGTGCTTGGCGCCGCGATCGCCTGGATCGACTACCGCTTCCGCCTCGGCCATCTCTCCTTCGTGCTGATCACGCTGGCGTTCGCGGAGATGGGCGCGATCATCGTCGAGGGCTGGGAGTTTCTCGGCGGCGCCTCGGGCCTGCTGCTGCCGCGCGACGCCGGCAACTTCCTGCGTTTCGAGTTCGGCGGCGGGCAGGGCGCGTTCTGGGTGATGCTGGTGCTGGCCGCGATCTGCGTGCTGGTGAATGTCGCCATCCTCAACGCGCCGCTCGGCTATTACCTGCGCACCATCCGCGACAACGAAAAGGCGGCGCAGGCGATCGGCGTCAACGTGCTGCGCTACAAGACCATGGCGATGGTGATCTCCGCCGTGCTCGCCTCGGTGGTCGGCACGGCCTATGTCCGCTATCTCACCTTCGCCGATCCGTACCTGCTGATCTCGCCGGTCATCACCATCGAGATCGTGCTGTTCGCGACCGTCGGCGGGCTCGGCCGCGCCTACGGCCCCGCGCTCGGCGCGCTGCTGCTGGTGCCGCTCGGTGAGGTGCTGCGCGGCAAGCTCGGCTCCACCCTGCCGGGGCTGCACTACTTCATCTATGGCGTGGTGGTGGTGGCGGTGATTCTCGCCACGCCGCGCGGCCTGCTGCCGCTCGCCGAGCGGATGTGGGCGCGCTGGCGCGGCCCGGCATCCCGCGCAGGGTGATCGCCGGTTCCGGCGGAACCGGCCTCCACCTTTCGACTTATATGGCCACGGTTGCGATCGCGCCGGAAATCTTGATTTGAGCGAGTGGCGATTCGTGGTCAGCATCCCCCCGCCGGGCGATATGCGCCCGTCTTCAGGGGACCCGTGACGATGCCAACCCTTAAAATCAATGGAAAAGACGTCAATATCGACGCAGAGCTGGAGATGCCGCTGCTCTGGGCCATCCGCGACTATGCCGGGCTGACCGGCACCAAATACGGTTGCGGCATCGCACAATGCGGCGCCTGCACCGTGCATCTCGACGGCGAGCCGACCCGCTCCTGCAGCGTCCAGCTCGGCGACGCCGTCGGCAAGACCATCGTCACCATCGAGGGCCTCGCCGAAGGCGGCACGCTGCACCGGGTGCAGCAGGCCTGGGTCGACCTCGACGTGCCGCAATGCGGCTACTGCCAGAGCGGCCTGATCATGGCGGTGACGGCGCTCCTCAAGGACAAGCCCAAGCCCACCGACAAGGATATCGACGACGCCATCACCAACATCTGCCGCTGCGGCACCTTCGTGCAGGTGCGCGCGGCTATTCACGCCGCCGCGAACGCGTGAGGAGGGCGCCATGACACAGCATGTCACGATGTCTCCCGCGGTCAGCCGCCGCGCCTTTGTCATCGGCGCCGCTGCGCTCGGCGGCGGCCTCGCGCTCGGTCTCGACCTGTCCGCGGCCCATGCCGCCGACGGTGTCTCCGCCACCACTGCGCCGGAGGTCAACGCCTGGGTCGTGGTGCGGCCCGACGACACCGTGGTCGTCCGCATCGCCCGCTCCGAGATGGGCCAGGGCACGCTGACCGGCCTCGCCCAGCTCGTCGCCGAGGAGCTGCAGTGCGACTGGTCGAAGGTCACGACCGAATATCCGACGCCCGGCCAGAACCGTGCCCGCCAGCGGGTGTGGGGCGACTTCTCCACCGGCGGCAGCCACGGCATCCGCGGTTCGCACGATTATGTGCGCCAGGGCGGCGCCGCGGCGCGGATCATGCTGATCCAGGCCGCCGCCAACGCCTGGGGCGTGCCGGCATCCGAATGCAGCGCAGCCAACAGCGTCATCAGCCATGTGCCGTCCGGGCGCACCGTTACCTATGGCAAGGTCGCGGACGCCGCGGCCAGGCTGGCGCCGCCGACGGATATCAAGCTCAGGGATCCCAAGGACTGGACCATCGCCGGCAAGGGCCTCAAGCGGCTCGACACCGTCGACAAGACCACCGGGCGCATGACCTACGGTATCGACGTCAAGCTGCCGGGCATGCTCAGCGCGGCGATCAGGGATTGTCCGGTGTTCGGCGGCAAGCTCCGGAGCTTCGACGCCGCCAAGGTCACCGGCATGAAGGGCGTCAAGCAGGTGGTCAAGGTCGGCGACAGCGCGGTTGCGGTGGTGGCCGACAGCTGGTGGCACGCCAAGGCCGCGCTCGATGCGCTGCCGGTGCAATGGGACGAGGGCGAGCACGCCAAGCTCTCCAGCGCCTCGATCGCGTCCTGGCTCGCCGAGGGGCTCGATCCGGCGCAGCCGGCGTTCGTTGGCAACAGCAATGGCGATGCCAAGGGCGCGCTCGCCAATGCTGCGCGGCGGATCGAGGCGACCTACGCCTATCCCTACCAGAACCACGCCGCGATGGAGCCGCTCAACGCCACCGCGCTCTATACGCCCGAGCGCTGCGAGGTGTGGACCGGCACGCAGAACGGCGAGGGGGCGCTCGCCGCGGCGATCGCGGCCTCCGGCCTGCCGCCGGAGAAGTGCGACGTGCACAAGGTGATGCTCGGCGGCGGCTTCGGCCGGCGCGGCATGTCCGACTACGTCACCCAGGCGGTGCTGATCGCAAAGCAGATGCCGGGCACGCCGGTCAAGCTGCTGTGGTCGCGCGAGGAGGACATGCTCCACGGCCGCTACCATCCGGTGACCCAGTGCAGGCTGGTCGGCGGCCTCGACGCCGATGGCAATCTCACCGCGTTGCATCTGCGACTGTCGGGCCAGTCGATCCTGGCGAGCGCGCGCCCCGGCGCGTTGCAGAACGGCATGGATCCGGCGGCGTTTCAGGGCCTCGCGCCACGCGGTGAGGCAGTGATCGGCTACGACGTGCCGAACCTGCTCGTAGAGCACAGCATGCGCAACCCGCCGGTGCCGCCGGGCTTCTGGCGCGGCGTCAACATCAACCACAATGCGATCTATCTGGAGTCCTTCATTGACGAGCTGGCAGCGGCGGCGAAGCAGGATCCGCTCGCCTTCCGTCGCAAGCTGATGGCGGGCCATCCGAAGCATCTCGCGGTGCTCAACGCGGTCGCCGAGCGCATCGGCTGGGATACGCCGCCGCCGCAGGGCGTGTTCCGCGGCATTGCCCAGCACATGGGCTATGGCAGCTATGTCGCGGCCGCCACCGAGATCTCGATCACCGACGGCAGCAAGATCAGGATCCACCGTATCGTCGCGGCGACCGATCCCGGCCACGTCGTCAATCCGGCGCAGGTCGAGCGCCAGATTGCGGGCTCGTTCGTCTACGGCCTGTCGGCGCTGTTCTACGGCGAGATCACGCTCAAGAACGGCCGCGTCGAGCAGGAGAATTTCGACAGCTACAACTCGATGCGCATTGCCGAGATGCCGAAGGTCGAGACCATGCTGATGCCAAGCGGCGGCTTCTGGGGCGGCGTCGGCGAGCCGACCATTTGCGTTGCCGCGCCCGCCGTGCTCAACGCGTTCTTTGCCGCGACCGGCAAGCGCATCCGTTCGGTGCCCCTCAAGAACCACGACATCGTGTTCGCCTGACCACGCTGTCGGCCTGATCGCAACGCCGCCGCCGGAGATCTCTCCGGCGGCGGTTCCTTTTGAGGTGGGGGCTGGCCCCCTTTGCATTCTCCGGGGAGGCCATGGCGCAGCAAAATCCTTTCGCTGTCTGGGAGGCAGGCGCCAAGTCCTTGCTTTTGTCGCGCCGCCTCTTGCCGGATGTTCCGCCGCCGCCAAAATCAGCAAGATGACGGTGGGCGTGTCGCGTCCGCCAGTGCCTTGTGCCGAAGCCCTGCGGTCTTGCAGGCGGCAAACGGGAGATCAACAAGATGGGACTTCAACCCGCGACCCTCGAATCCGTACCGTTCGTGACCGCCGAGCTTAACTACATCGCGCCGATGGCCGCCAAGCCGCGGACCTATGCTTACGATCCGCCGCCGGGCGAGCCGAAGAGCAATATCGTCAGCGAGCCTCACAGCCTGCCGATCTTCGACGTCCGCAAGGCGGGGCACGACTTCTCGCTCGACCGCGAAGGCTTCGCGCTGCTGCCGCAGCCGACCGCGGTCAGGAATTTCGATGACGAGGACGAGATCCGCCGCGTCTACTATCCCGAGGTCGAGCGCTTCCTGCGGGCGACGCTGAAGGCTGACCGTGTCGAGATCTTCGACCACACCGTGCGCAAGCGCGTCGCGGGCGCCGCCGACGTGCGCGGCGCCGGGCCGCGCCAGCCGGCGACGCGGGTGCATGTCGACCAGACCGCGGCATCCGGACCGAACCGGGTGCGCGAGCACCTGCCGGAGCAGGCCGAGGCGCTGCTCAAGGGGCGGGTGCAGATCATCAACCTGTGGCGGCCGCTCCGCGGCCCGCTGCGCGACACGCCGCTGGCGATGTGTGATGCGACCACGGTGGCGCCACAGGATCTCGTCGCCTCCGACCTGATCTATCCAAATCGCAATGGCGAGAACTATTCGGTGACCTTCAATCCCAATCACCGCTGGTTCTACGTGCCGGAGATGCGGGTCGACGAGGCGCTGCTGCTGAAGTGTTACGATTCGGCGACCGACGGCCGCACCCGTTTTGGGCCGCACACCGCGTTCGTCGATCCGACGACGCCGGCCGACGCGCCGCCGCGCGAGAGCATCGAGGTCCGCACGCTGGTGTTTCATACGCATTGAGGTCGCTGCGGGCGCTATGCAATCGCGCGGTGGTCGTGTCCTCAGCGTCGGGGGTGTTGCAGAACTCGTCATGGCCGGGCTTGTCCCGGCCATCCTGCTTGGGGACGCAGTGCCTTCCTTATCGGGGTCGCCGGGAGACCTTAGTCCTCGCGATCCGTTAAAGACGGAGATAAGCCTGCTCCTGTTTGAAACGGACACTGCTTGATTAGGCGTTGCCCGTCGATGCCTCCAGCGCGACGGCCTCAGCTCACCCGCCGCTCCTGCGTCTCCCAGAACGGCCGGCGCAGCTCGCGCTTCAGGATCTTGCCGGCGCCGGACAGCGGCAGCGGCTTGTCGCTGATGTCGGCGCTGCGCGGGCACTTGTAGCCGGCGATGAGGGTCTTGCAGAACGCCAGCAGCTCCGCCTCGGTGACGCTGGCGCCGCTTTTGGTCACCACCACGGCGTGGACCTGTTCGCCCCACTGCTCGCTCGGGATGCCGATCACAGCGCATTGCGCCACCGCCGGATGCTGCGCGATCGCGTTCTCGACCTCGACCGAGTAGACGTTCTCGCCGCCGCTGATGATCATGTCCTTGACGCGGTCGACCACATAGATGAAGCCGTCGTCGTCCATGGTGCCGCCGTCGCCGGTATGCATCCAGCCGTCGACGATGGCGCGCGCGGTTTCCTCTGGCCGCTCCCAGTAGCCCATCATGACGTTGTCGCCGCGGGCGACGATCTCGCCGACGGTGCCGCGCGGCACCTCGTTGTCGTCGATATCGACGATGCGCACCTCGCAGCCGAGCGTGGCGCGGCCGGCGCCGCGATGGCGGCCCTTGGCGCGGCTGTCGCCGATGTGGTCGTTCCAGTGCAAGAGTGTCGCGATCGGCGATAGCTCGGTCATGCCGTAGGCCTGGGTGAAGTGCACATGGGGCAGGGCGCGCGAGGCGCGGTCGAGCACCGCCTCGCTGATCGGCGACGCGCCATAGATGATGTTCTGGAGCGACGACAGGTCGTAGTTCCCGAGCGCGGGGTGATCGACCAGCATCTGGATCATCGTCGGCACCAGCAGGACGTCGGTGATCCGCTCGTTCTGGAGCGCGGCCATCACCCCCTCGGGTGTGAAACCCTGAATCATGACATTGGTGCCGCCGCCGAGCAGCAGCGAATACATCGCCGCGCCGTTGGCGAGGTGGAACATCGGCGCCGCGTGCAGATAGGTGCAGCCTGCGGGAAACAGCCCCTCGCCGAGCGCGTTCAGCGCATTGGCCATCAGGTTGGTGTGGCTGAGCATCACGCCCTTGGAGCGGCCGGTGGTGCCGCCGGTGTAAAAGATGCCGGCGAGGTCGGCGCCGCTGCGCATCGCATCGGGGACCGGCGCGCTGGCGTCGAGCAGGGCTTCGTAGTTCGCCATGCCGGCGGGTGTGTCGCCGTCGTCGGCATAGATCAGCTGGAGGCCCGCAATGGCCTGCGCCAGCGCGGCGCCGGTCGCGGCGAAGGCCTTGTCGACCACGAGCAGGCCGGCGCGGCAGTCGCGCAGCGCATCCTCGTTCTCGACCGCGCTCCAGCGGATGTTGAGGGGAACGATGACGCCGCCGGCCCAGCCGGTGGCGAGATAGAGCTCGAGATAGCGGTCCGAGTTGAGCGACAGCACGGCGACGCGATCGCCGGCCTTGACGCCGAGCGCCTGCAGCGCGCCGGCGAGGCGCGTGACGCGCGCGCCGACCTCGCCCCAGGTGCGGCGGCGGCCGTTGCAGATGGTGGCGAGGCCGCCGGGATTGGTCTGGCGCGCGCGTCGCAGTCCTTGGGTGATGTTCATGGCTTCTCTCCCGATGTGATTGTGGGTGAACGCTTTCAGCGTTTCGTGTGTTGTTTGGTTGTGCGTGGTTTGCGTGGAGGCCTCACGGCGAGGCCGTCGGTGAGTTGCATGGCGAACGTCTCGCCGATGGCTTCGGGCGTCATCGTGCCGTCGCGCTTGTACCAGTGCCCGATCCAGTTCAGCGAGCCGGCGATCATGAATGCCGTCATCTTGGGATCGCACGGCGTGATCGAACCATCGGCGATGCCCTCGGTGATATAGCCGCGAAAAGTGCGGTCGATGCTCTTCTTGCCGGCGAGCACGATGTCGCGGTGCTTGGCGCCGAGATCGCGAACGTCAAAGCGTACCAGGCTGGCGCCGAAATCGGTCGCCATCAGCCCGCCATAGGCGCGCGCCATCTTGCGCAGCTTGTCGAGGCCGCTGCCGCCGGCAGCGTTGATCGCGGCCGTCGAAGTCTCGACGAGCTCCAGTCCCATCGCCCAGCACTCGAACAGGATCTCGTCCTTGCCGCGGAAGTAGTTGTAGAGCGCGGGCTTGGTGATGTTCAGCCGCTCCGCCACCTCGTTGAGCGTGGCGCGGTGATAGCCCTGCTCGAGAAACAGCTGCACCGCGGTGCGCAGCACCGCCTCGCGCTTCTCGTCGCGGGCGCGGCGGCGGCTTTCGAACGGCAGCCAGGGGGATTCGGCAGCAGGGGCGCGGGTGTCCATATCGATCATCTTTGGTGTGCGGCTTCGGGCGCATTGACAGGCCCGTCGGACCCGTATATTACCCACGGGTAAGAAAAAGTCCAGCGGGTCAATTTCGGGAGGTTCGCATGTCGTCGCATGTCCATGTTGTCGGGGTCGGCATGATCCCGTTCGCCAAGCCCGGCGCCAGCGCGCCGTATCATGAGATGGGGGCAGAGGCGGCGCGGCGTGCGCTCAGCGACGCCGGCCTCGACTACGGCATGGTCGAGCAGGCCTATGTCGGCTACGTCTACGGCGATTCCACCTGCGGCCAGCGCGCGCTCTATCCCGTCGGGATGAGCGGTATCCCGATCGTCAACGTCAACAACAACTGCTCCACCGGCTCGACCGCGCTCTATCTCGCGCGACAGGCGATCGCGTCGGGCGCCGCTGACTGCGTGCTCGCGCTCGGCTTCGAGCAGATGAAGCCCGGCGCGCTCGGCTCGGTGTACACCGACCGCCCCAGCGCGTTCGGGGAGTTCGACGCCGCTGCCGACAAGCTGGTCGACGCCGCCGGCATTCCGCTGGCGCTGCGCTACTTTGGCGGCGCCGGCCTCAGCCACATGCACAAGCATGGCACGCCGCTATCGTCGTTCGCCAAGGTGCGCGCCAAGGCCAGCCGCCATGCCGTCAACAATCCGCTGGCGCTGTTCCGAAAGGAAGTCACGGCCGATGACGTCATGAACGACCAGGTGATCTGGCCGGGGGTGATGACCCGCCTGATGGCGTGCCCGCCGACTTGCGGCGGCGCCGCTGCGATCCTGGTGTCGGAAAAGTTCGCTGCCAGGCACGGCCTGCGCCAGGACGTGCGCATCGCCGCCCAGGCGATGACCACGGATACGCCGTCGACCTTCGGCGCTGCCGACATGATGCAGCTCGTCGGCTATGACATGAGCCGCGTCGCGGCCGACAAGGTCTATGAGGCGGCCGGCGTCGGCCCCGAGGACATCGACGTGGTCGAGCTGCACGATTGTTTCGCCCACAACGAGCTGATCACCTATGAGGCGCTCGGGCTGTGCCCCGAGGGCGGTGCGGCGCGGTTCATCGATGACGGCGACAACACCTATGGCGGCCGCATCGTCACCAACCCGTCGGGCGGTCTCCTGTCCAAGGGGCATCCGCTCGGCGCCACAGGTCTTGCGCAATGTTATGAGCTGACGCGGCAGCTGCGCGGGACCGCGGAGCGCACTCAGGTGGACGGCGCGCGGCTCGCGCTGCAGCACAATCTCGGGCTCGGCGGCGCTTGCGTCGTCACCCTCTATGAGCGCGTCTGAGGTTCGCCATGGTTGATCAATCCGCGGTCGGGCACCGCTTCTCGGAGGTCGTCGCCCATGTCGAGCCCGGGCGGCTGCGTTATTTCTTCAACACGCTCGGCGAGACCAACCCTGTCTACCGCGACGCCGCGGTGGCGCAGGCCGCCGGCTACGCGGCCGTGCCGGTGCCGCCGACCTACCTGTTCTGCCTGGAGATGATGGACGCGACAAAGCCATTCGAATTTCTCACTGCGCTCGATATCGACCTCGCGCGCGTGCTGCACGGCGAGCAGATTTTCGCTTACTACGCTCCGGTGGTGGTCGGCGATACGCTGACGTTCCGCCCGCACGTGAAGAGCGTCACCGACAAGAAGGGCGGCGCCATGACATTGATCGTGGTCGAGACGGCGGTGACCAACCAGCACGGCGTCCATGTCGCCGACACCAGCCGCACCATCGTGGTGCGCAACGGAGGCAACGCATGAACGCGCTCGCCAATCCCGCGGTCGGCGACCGCGTCGTGCACAAGAGCTTTCCGCCGATCAGCCGCCACACGCTCGCGCTGTATTGCGGCGCGTCCGGCGACCACAACCCCATCCATGTCGACATCGACTTCGCCCGCAAGGCCGGCTTTGGCGATGTGTTCACCCACGGCATGCTGGTGATGGGCTATCTCGGCCAGGCGCTGACGGATGCGGTGCATCCTTCCAAGGTGCGCAGCTTCTCCACCCGCTTCGCCGCCATCACCCAGCTCGGCGCGCAACTGACCTGTGAAGGCCATGTCGCGGAGCTGACCGAGCACCAGGGCGAACGGCGGGCGCGTCTGACGCTGACGGCCAGGGACGAGGCCGGCGAGGTCAAGCTCGCGGGCGAGGCGGTGGTGGCGATCTAGCCGCGACAAAGGCCTCATCCTTCGATGACGGCGCGCCGCGCAACCTCCTCAGGATGAGGGTCTTTATTCCTCATGGCGAGGAGCCGCGCATCGCGCGGCGTCTCGAACCATGAGGCCATCTGCAGCGCTTCGACGCAAGACGGCTCGCGCACCCACGGACAACAATGCTGAACAAGGAAACACCATGACCAAACTCACCGGAAAAGTCGCCGTCGTCACCGGCTCGGGGCGGGGCATCGGCCGCGCCATCGCGCTCAAGCTTGCGAGCGAGGGCGCAAGGCTCGTCATCAACGATCTCGACGCTGCACCGGGGGATGCGGTGGCTGCGGAGATTGTCGCCGCCGGCGGCCAGGCGGTCGCGGTCAACGGAAGTGTGTCGGAGACCGGCTTCGCCGACCGCTTCATCGGCGCCGCGATGGAAAAGTTCGGCGGTCTCGATATCATCGTCAACAATGCCGGCTACACTTGGGACGCCACCATCCAGAAGATGACCGACGAGCAGTTCCAGGCGATGCTCGACGTCCATCTGGTGGCGCCGTTCCGCATCCTGCGCGCCGCCGCCGAGCCGATCCGAATCCTGTCGAAGAAGGAGGCGGAGGAAGGCCGCGAGGTGTTCCGCAAGGTCGTCAACATCTCGTCCATCGCCGGGCTCTACGGCAATGCCGGGCAGGCGAGCTATTCCTCGGCCAAGGCCTCCCTCGTCGGCCTGACCCGCACGCTGTGCAAGGAGTGGGGCCGCTACAAGGTCAACGTCAACTGCGTCGCCTTCGGCCTGATCAACACCCGCCTGACCCAGCCGATCGAACAGCAGCAGAAGACCATCGACGTCGCCGGCCGCGACATCAAGGTCGGCGTCCAGCCGCAGATGCTCGACGCCATGAGCCGCATGATCCCGCTGGGCCGCGGCGGCACGCCGGAAGAGGCGGCGGACGCGGTCTACTTGTTCTGCAGCCCGGAATCCAACTACATCAGCGGCCAGGTCGTCGTCGCCGGCGGCGGGCTGATCATTTAAGATGGCAAGTGCTGGTCAACAGCACGGGGCCTCATCCTGAGGAGGCGCGAAGCGCCGTCTCGAAGGATGACTGATGCGACGTGAGTGGCCTCATGGTTCGAGACGCGCGGCAGGCCTCGGCGGTGGCGGTGGTCATGCTCGAATGCCGCGCTCCTCACCATGAGGATTGTGGATCATCGTGCCGATGGGTGAACTGATCGGCTTTGGCTATCTGTTGTGATCGAGGAGTTCTCCCATGCCCTACCGCTCTCCGTGGATGACCGAGGAACTGGACGTCTTCCGCGACCAGTTCCGCAAATTCCTCGCCAAGGATCTCGCGCCGCAGGCCGAGACGTGGCGCAGGCAGAAGGTGGTCGATCGCTCAGCCTGGCGGGCGCTGGGCGAGATGGGGGCGCTGCTGCCGAGCGTGCCCGAGGCGTATGGCGGCCTCGGCGCCACCTTTGCGTATGACGCGGCGGTGTTCGAGGATATCGAGCGCACCGTCCCCGAGCTCAACAACGGCGTCACGGTGTCGAGCGGCATCGTCGCCCATTACATCGCCAACTATGGCAGCGACGAGCAGAAGAAGCGCTGGCTGCCCGGCATGGCGCGCGGCGAACTGATCGGTGCCATCGCCATGACCGAGCCCGGCACCGGCTCGGACCTGCAGAGCGTGCGGACCACCGCGCGGCGCGAGGGCAACGCCTATGTCGTCAATGGCCAGAAGACCTTCATCACCAATGGCCAGACCGCGGATCTCGTGATCGTCGTGGCGCGCACTGGCGGCACCGGCGCCAAGGGCCTGTCGCTGCTGGTGCTGGAGACCGCCGGCAACGACGGCTTCCGCCGCGGCCGCAACCTCGACAAGATCGGCCTGCAGGCCGGCGACACCTCGGAGCTGTTCTTCGAGAACGCGATCGTGCCGCCGGAGAACTTGCTCGGCACCGAGGAGGGCCAGGGCTTCGTCCAGCTCATGCAGCAGCTGCCGCAGGAGCGGCTGATCATCGCCATCGGCGCGGTGGCGGCGATGGAGCGCGCGGTGGAGCTGACCGCCGCCTATACGAAAGAACGCCAGGCGTTCGGCAAGCCGATCCTCGAATTCCAGAACACGGCCTTCAAGCTCGCTGAACGCAAGACCGAGGCGACCATCGCGCGGGTGTTCGTCGATTACTGCATCGGTCGCCTGATCGAGGGCGATCTCGACGCGGTGACGGCCTCGATGGCCAAATGGTGGTCGACGCAGAAGCAGTGCGAGACCGTCGACGAATGCCTGCAGCTCCACGGCGGCTACGGCTACATGCAGGAATATCCCATCGGCAACATGTATGTCGACGCCCGCATCCAGAAGATCTATGGCGGCACCAACGAGATCATGAAAATGCTGATCGCGCGGTCGCTGTGAGGGAGAGTGCTCACATGGCAATGGTTCTCACCGAGCGGCGCGGCGCGGTCGCCGTCATCACCCTCAACAATCCGGCGCAGTACAATGCGCTTGGCGGCACGCTGATCGCCGAGCTCAACGCGGCATTCGACGCAGGGCTGGCCGATAAGGACGTGCGCGCCATCGTGCTCACCGGAGCCGGCAAGGGCTTTTGTGCCGGCGCCCAGCTCGGCGGTTCGACCTTCGATGCGGGCGATCGGGTTGCTTCGCTGCTGCGTGACGAAGTCAATCCACTGATCGCCAAGATGCGCGCGGCCGCCGTGCCGGTCGTGGTCGCGGTCAACGGCCCGGCGGCCGGCGCTGGCGTCGGCATCGCGCTCGCCGGCGACATCGTGCTGGCGGCGCGCTCGGCGCGCTTCGTGCTGTCCTTTGTCAAGCTTGGCGCCGCGCTCGATGCCGGCACCTCGCAGCTGCTGCAGCGCTCGGTCGGCGTCGCCCGCGCCCGCGCGCTGGCGCTGCTCGGCGAGCCGCTCGATGCCGCGCGCGCCGAGCAGTGGGGCCTGATCTGGAAGGCGGTCGACGACGAGCAACTGATGTCCGAGGCGTTCGCGCTGGCGCAGAAATTGGCCGAGGGCCCGCCGATCAGCATCGGCCTCATCAAGAGCCAGGTCGAAGCCGCCTTCGCCGCACCACTGGCGACCGCCCTCGACGGCGAGGCGATCGCGCAGGCGAAGGCCTTCGTCACCGAAGACCTGCGCGAAGGCGCCGCCGCCTTCGTGGAGAAGCGCCCGGCGAAATTTTCGGGGCGCTAGCGTTTGGCTGTGGTGGCATGAGGTCTGTGCCGTTCCCCTCATCCTGAGGAGCCTGCGGAGCAGGCGTCTCGAAGGATGAGGCCCGGGCCTTCGTTGCAGATGCGCATCGGCCTCATGGTTCGAGACGCGGCCGAGAGGCCGCTCCTCACCATGAGGAGAGAGGCGCGGACGTGCGGTGTAGGCGTTTTCGCAACAAGCGTTGACGTATAGCCCAGGTGAACGAAGCGACACCCGGGATTCTCCGAGCATGCATGTTGGACGGCGTCCCCGCTACGCGGCGAGAGATCGCCTTCAGCTCCTCATGCTCGACACCACGATGCTGGCGACGTCGGAGTAGATCTCGACCAGCGGGTTGACCACCGGGTGCAGCGCGTTCTTCGACACCAGGCGATCGTGCAGCACGAGGTGGTCGATGCCGGTGGTGAGGAAGCAGGCGACGGCGTCGCGCGGCGTCTCGACGATCGGCTCGCCCTTGACGTTGAACGAGGTGTTGAGCAGCACCGGAACGCCGGTCAGCGCTTCGAACGCCTTGAGCAGCCGATAGAGCTCCGGATTGGTCTGTTCGCGCACGGTCTGCACCCGTGCGGTGCCGTCGACATGGACGATCGCCGGGATGCGGTCGCGCCATTCGGGCCGCACGCGCTTGGCGATCAGCATGAAGGGAGAATCCTCCTCGCCCTCGAACACTTCCCTGGCGCGTTCGTACAGCACGATCGGCGCGAACGGCCGGAACGCCTGGCGATGCTTCACCCGCTTGTTGAGGATGTCCTTCATCTCCGCGCGGCGCGGATCGGCGATGAGGCTGCGGTTACCGAGGGCGCGCGGGCCGAACTCGGAGCGGCCCTGGAACCAGCCGATCACCTTCTGCTCGGCGAGCAGTTTTGCTGTGTCGGCGGCGATGTCGGCGCTGCGGGTCGCTTTGGTCTGCACGCTGATCAGCGGCCGCTGGATCGCGGCATCGATCTCTGCGTCGCTATACGGCCGCCCGGTGTAGGCATGCTCCATGACATAGGCGCGCGGCTGCTGCAGCAGCGCGATGTGGCCGTAGAGCGCGCAGCCGATGGCGATGCCGTCGTCGCCGGCGGCCGGCTGGATCCAGACATTGTCGAAGCCGGCCTCGCGGGCGATGCGGCCGTTGGCGACGCAGTTCAGCGCGACGCCGCCGGCGATGCACAGGTTCTTGGCCCCCGTGGTCTCGCGCAGCCAGTTGGCGCGCGCCAGCAGCACCTTCTCGGTGTCGTCCTGCACCCGCCAGGCGACGTCCTCCCAGTGCGACACATGTGGGCTCTTCTCCCACGACTGGTCGCTGTCGAGCACGAACGGATGGTCGAGGTCGCGCGTCCATGGCGGCACCTCGAGCGCGCCGTCGCGCAGCTGCATCAGCGACCTGACGCGTTCGGGCCGGCCGTAGGGCGCCAGTCCCATCAGCTCGCCGCACTTGTTCCAGTCGCCGAACACATAGGTCGAGGCGCGGCTGTACAGCGCGCCGAGCCCGCGCATGTTGTAGAATTCATCGCTGAGGAAGCCGCGCTCCGGCTCCATCCACACCTTCTTCAGGCAGGTGAGCTCGCGCCCCCTGAAAGTGTAATAGCTCTCCGACTCGCGGGCGAGCGGGCCGGCAGCATCGGCGGGGTAGGGCTCCGACACGTCCGACTTGTAGCTGCCGACGCCGTCGACGATCATGATCGCGCCCTCGTCGAACGGCGAGGCGGCGAACGCGCTGAAGGCGTGGGCGAGATGGTGCGAGATCGACACCACCTTGGCCGAGGCCGACTGGAACAGCGGATGGGCCGTCGCGGTGGCGCGCTCCGGTTCCGGCAGGAAACCCGGCATGTCCTGATAGACCAGCCGCTCCTCCATCTCCGGCACCGGCAGGATGTAGCAGTTGCGCACCACCAGATCGACGTCGTCCAGCGTGATGCCCTCGGCATTCAGGCAGTAGTCGATCACCTCTTTATAGAAGCCGCTGGCGTGCTTCTCGCGGGTGATGCGCTCCTTGGCGATCGCCACCGCGATGGCGCCGTCGCGCAGCAGGCAGGCGCTGACGTCATGATCGTAGGTGTTGAGGCCGAGGACATAGGTGTGGGCTTTGGGCATGCGGCTTTCGTGGCGGAGGAGAGAGAATGCGAAGCGAACCGTCGGATGGGACGCTGCAGCAGCCCGTTCGGTTCGATCCTGGCGACGTGGCCGTGGTCTTATACGTGATCCGGCGCGGCCTGCCTGCTGTGCGACGCAGCAAAAACATCGCTGAACATGATGCGCCACGCCGACATTTCCCGATGTTGCTGCACCTCCTGATGTCGCTGCGTCGAACCGTCGCGCGTCATCCTGCGACCACGGTGTTATCGGTTGCGAAAGGAGCGGTGTGCAAGCGATTGCTTGACCCGTTAGGAGCGCGTCCGTATCCTGCCGCGGTTACGGGGACATTGCGCGAGTCTTATGGGCTCGACGTCGAGGCGTTGCCCTCGACCTGCCCGGCTGATGCGGTGCGCACCAGCCCGGCGCCTGAGAAGACCAGGAGAACATGAATGACCATTGCGAAGACCCGTAAACCTTTTCTGACACGCGCGCTGGCCGCCCTGACGCTGATCGCGATCTATGGCGCCAGCCTGATCGGCACCACTGCAGTGATGACGGCGGCCGGCACCACAGCGGCGGAAGCCCGTGGCGGCGGACGTGGTGGTGGTCGTGGCGGCGGCTGGGGTCGCGGCGGTGGCTGGCGCGGCGGAGGCTGGAGCCGTGGTCGCGGCTGGGGTCGCGGACGCGGCTGGGGTCGTGGACGCGGCTGGGGCTTTGGCCCGGGCTGTTTCTACAATCGCTGGGGCCGGCTGGTTTGCCCGTATTATTGATCTGACGTCGGCCGGCGCGGATCCGCGCCAGTGCCATCTGAAGTTTCGTGCGAGGTGCGCCGGTTCGCCGGCGCACCTCGTGCCATTTTTGTGTCGGGCAAATGCGTTGCCGGCGCGGGAGGGGCGTGCAGCATGAGGTTTCTCAGGTCCTCGACGTACCGATCTCTTCTGGAAATTATTTTCTCTTTTTAGTAAAATTATTAGAATAAATCATCTGTTTTTCGCCCTCGGCGAGCGACATCTGTCCTTATTTCCCTGCGGCAATGGACCGCAATCGCCCCCTCCCTTATTTACTAATCCTTGCAAGGGTTTAATGCGCATCGGGCGGGCTGGCCGTGTCCTCTCCAACGTTCATCGTCGTGGTTCTCGCCTTTCTGATCGGCCTCGTGTTCGGCTCGGTCGGGCTGCTGTCGGGCTTCTGTCTCAACAGCAGCATCAAGGACTGGCTGCAGGCGCAGGACGGCCGCAAGCTCCGCAGCTTCGCGCTTGCCGCCGCCGTCGCGGTGCTGGCGACCCAGCTTGCCGCCGCCACCGACCTCGTTGATCTCTCCAGGTCGATCTACCTGCAGCCGCAGTTCTCCGCGCCGCTGATGTTCGCCGGCGGCCTGTTGTTCGGCTACGGCATGATCCTCGCCAATGGCTGCGCCTCGCGCGCACTGGTGCTGCTCGGCCGCGGCAACCTGCGCTCGCTGGTGGTGGTGCTGGTGATCGCGGTGGTGGCGCAGATGACGCTGAAGGGCCTCGTCGCACCGCTGCGCATCGCGCTGCTGCAGTGGTCGCAGGCGACGCCGGCCTTCAATGCGCTGCCGGCAATCGCCGCCCATCTCGGCCTTGGCGATGGCGCCGCGCATGTCGCCGCCGCACTGCTGGTCGCGGTGCCGCTCGCCATCTTCGCGCTCGCCGACGCACGCTTCCGCCGCGCGCCGCTGCAGGTCGCCGCCGGTCTCGCCATGGGCGCGCTGGTGGTCGCCGGCTGGCTCGCCACCGGCTATGTCGGCGCCGACGATTTCAATCCGGTGCCGGTGACGTCGCTGACCTTTGTCGCGCCGCTGTCCGACACGCTGCAATACGTCATGCTCTCCACCGGCCTCACCATGAGCTTCGGCACCGCGCTGGTACCCGGCGTGATCGCCGGCAGCTTTATCACTGCGGCCTTGACCCGCGGCTTTCACGTCGAGGGCTTCAGCTCGGCCAATCACATGCTGCGCTCGATCGGCGGCGCCGCGCTGATGGGCTGCGGCGGCGCGCTCGCCTATGGCTGCTCGGTCGGCCAGGGCCTCACCGGCGTGTCGACGCTGTCGATCGGCTCGTTCGTCGCGGTCGCCGGCATTTTCGCCGGCGCGGTCGCGGGCCTGCGCGGCCGCCTGCGCGTGCCGGCGCTGCAGCCGACCTGACGGCAGCTCTTTCGCTTCAGCAACGCGCGCGCCCCGCGCGGCACGCTCATATGCGCTGGGTCAGGCCCTTCTGCGTCATCCGCCAGATCAGGAGATCGATGCGGTCCTGGCCGAAGAACGGCTCGCCCTCGAACACGAAGGTCGGCACGCCCCAGTGGCCGGACGCGGCATGGTCGCGCTCGTTGTCGGCGATGACGGCCTCATAGCGATCGGGATCGGCTGTGATCGCCGCATCGAGCGCCGCGAGGTCGAAGCCGGCGGCGGCCGCGGCGCGCGCCAGGTGGTCGCCTTCGGTCCAGTTGGCGACGCTGCCGTCCCACAGCACCGGCGCGATCGCCGCAGTGAAGGCGAGCGCGCGGTTGTCGAGCTGCGCCGCGGCGGCGAGGCGGGTCAGGCGGTGGATGTAGGGCTGTTCGGCTGCGACCTCGAGCGTCGCCATGTCCTGCACGATCGGATCGGGCCGCGGAAAGCGGAATGGGATGCCTTCGTAGTCAGCAACGCGCTTGCTGTCGCGCACCACATAGCGCGCGAACCGCGGATCGGCGCGTTTGAAGAAACCGGGCACCCGCACCGCGAGCGGATAGACCGGACGCAGCCGCACGTCGACGTCGTAGTCCTTCACCATGCGGCTGGTCTTGTGCAGCGCCAGGTAGCTGTAGGGACTGCGGAATGAAAAGAACAGGTCGACCGCGAACGGCATCGCCGCCTCAGCCGCGCGGCGCCAGCGTCACCTTCAGGCCGTCCCTGGGTTTGGGGATCGGCCACATCTGCCACGCCGGCGTGTAGCCCGGCGCCACCGACACCGTCAGATTGCGCAGGAGGTGCACCGCGAAGCACTTGGCCTGCATGTAGGCGAAGTGCAGTCCCAGGCACATGTGGGCGCCGCCGCCGAACGGCACATAGGCGAAACGGTGCCGTGCGCGCTGCGCTTCGTCGGTGAAGCGCAGGGGATCGAAGATCTCCGGCTCGGGCCAATGCTCCGGCATGTGATGGGTGTAGAGCGTGTTGACCCCGGTGAGCGTGCCGGCGGGAATGGTGAAGCCGCGGAAGCTGAAGTCGCGCGTGGCGCGGCGCGGCATCGAGGGCACCGGCGGGTTGAGCCGCATCGCCTCCTTGAACGCCATCTCGGTCAGCGGCAGCGCCTCCAGCTTGTCGAACGGCAGCGGCTCGCCGGGCGCGAGGCCGAGCGCCTCGACCTCCGCGCGCAGGCGCTGCTGCCATTGCGGGTCGGCGGCGAGGAAGTAGACCATCGAGGTCAGCGACGACGTCAGCGTGTCGTGCGCCGCCATGGTCAGGAAGCTCATGTGGTCGACGATGTCCTGCGTCGACAGCAGCGCGCCGTCCTCGTGGGTCGCCTGGCACAGCTGCGAGAACAGGTCGTCGCCGCCGCGGGCGCGGCGGATCGGAATCTGCTCGGAGAAATACGCGATGATGCGCTTGCGGCCGGCGACGCCGCGCGCCATCTGGCTGCCGGGCAGCGGCTTGCGGATCACGGCGACGGACGCTGCCACCATGTCGACGAAGGCGCGCGTCACCTCGGTGGTCTCGGCGCCGATGTCGGTGCCGAGGAACGAGGTCGCGGCAAGGTCGAGGGTGAGCTGCTTCATCGCCGGATAGAACAGCATCTCGCCGGGCGTCTGCCGCCACTGCGCGACGCGCGCGGCGATGCCGGCATCGAGCTGGGCGAGGTACGACTTCATCGGCCCGGCCTTGAACGCCACCGACAGCGCGCGGCGGTGCAGCCGGTGCTCGTCGAAGTCGAGCAACATCAGGCCGCGCGGAAACAGCAGGCCGAGGATCGAATCCCAGCCATGGGTCGAGGAGAACAGCTTGGTCTGGTCGAGATAGACGAACTCGTTGGCCTCCGGGCCGAGCAGCGCGATGCTGGTCTCGCCGAGCAGCCGCGAGCGGTAGACCGGGCCGAAGCGCTTCGCCATGCGTTGCGCCTCGCCGAGCGGATCGGCGAGGACATTGAAGGTGCGGCCGATCAGCGGCCAGCCTTCGTCGCCGGGAATATGCCGCAGCGCGGCACGGTCGGCGCGGGCGAGGCGGGATTCGGCGGTAAGGGCGGGGGACGTCAGGCTCGGCATCGACATCGGCGCTCTCCGGACTGGCGGCGTGGTCGGCTCGGTCGGGAGGATGTCGCGCGGGCCCGCGATTGGCAAGATCGCGCGCCGTAAAATCCGGACATGTGGATGACATTGTCCGCCGCCGCAATTGTGGCCGGGCGGCGCAGGCGCCCGCTCCCGGTCGTTGCGATCCCGTCAGTTGCGGATCTTGGCGCGGACCTTGGCGGTGTTCAGGGTCACGGCGGCGCGGATGAGGGTCTTCAGCGCCTTCTCGTTGATCTCCTCGCCTTCGTGGACGTCGATGGCGCGCCGCGTGTTGCCGTCGAGACTGGAGTTGAACAGGCCTGCGGGATCGTCCAGCGCCGCGCCTTTGGCGAAGGTCATCTTCACGGCGCTCTTGTAGGTCTCGCCGGTGCAGATGATGCCGTCGTGCGACCACACCGGCACGCCGCGCCACTTCCACTCCTCGACGATGTCGGGATCGGCTTCTTTAATTAGAGCACGGAGCCGGCCGAGCGTCTTGCCGCGCCAGTCGCCGAGCTCCTTGATCCGCGCGTCGATCAGGTGGGACGGCGAGTCTCCCGTCTGCTTGTCCGTCGCGCCGCTCTTCGTCGTCTTCATGGGCGTTGCCGCTTTTGTCATGGCTGTTGTCCCGCGCGCGTCACCTCAGGCGCGCCGGTGCGCGACCGCGTGACATAGGGCAGTGCGAACAGATAAAGGCCGCTGAGCAGCAGCAGGACGAGCGGGAACAGGGCCAGGAGCCCAACCCAGATGGCTTGTTTCTCCTGCACCATGGCGATGATGTTGGCGATGACCGCGACCGTGAAGGCGATGGACAGCCAGCGGTGGACCTGCCGAATCCAAACGTTCCAGTTCAAGGGAATCTCCTCCGAAGTTGAGTTGTGATGGATGCTGGCGGACGTCAGTCCGTCCGCGCCACGACCTGCTCCAGGTCAGTGAGGAATTTCTGCCAGCCGAATCTGGCGCCGCCGTAGGCCTGCTTCTGATCCGGGTGGAAGCCCGCCTGCTCGACGCGCAGATGGGTCCCCGTGCTCGTTGGGGTGAGGGTGAAGGTCACGACGCTCTTCAGATTGAAGGCGGCATCGTCGTGCACGTGATCCCAGGTGTAGGACAGCGTGCGATGCGGTTCGATGGCAAGGACCTCGCAGTCGAGCACGCCGCCCCAGTCGCCGCGCAGATTGAAACGATGGCCGACGACAGGCTTGAAGTCGTTCTTCATCAGCCACTCCGCGATCAGGTGTGGTTGCGTCAGCGCGCGCCAGAGCTTTTCCGGCGGATGCGGGATCTCACGCTCGACAACGACGGAGCGCGTTTCGGTCGCGGCGTTGGTCATTGGTCCATCCTTTTGAGCAGGTCTTCGAGGTGGTCGAACCGGTTTTCCCAGAAACCGGCCATCTGCTTCGTCCAGTCGATCAGCGGAGCGAGCGCGCCGAGCTGCGCGCTGTAATGGGTCTGGCGTCCTTCATGGCGATCGTGCACCAGCCCGGCCTGCTTCAGCACCCCGAGATGCTTGGAGACGGCCGGTTGCGAGACTCCGGATCGGGCCGTCAGGGCGCCGACCGTCTGCTCGCCTTCGCGGCACAACCGCTCGAAGATCGCCCGCCGTGTGGGGTCGGCAAGCGTCCGGAAGAGCACATCGTGGGTGGTCGACATTTCCTAATCAATAACTCGCTGGTTATTGATTGACCTATAACTGGCGAGTTATGATTGAGTCAAGTGGGGTGGGGCGGCATGCGGGCGTGCCGCGACCCGATGATCCAGCGTGAGAGGGCGAGGGGGTGGAAGAGGTCCGCTAGCGGATGCGCAGAGCGAACCCACGGCTGCCCGGTTCATCTTGGGAGCTCGCCACACCCAATGCGTCATTGCCGGGCGAAGACCCGGCAATCCAGCTTGCTCACAGCATAACTCGAGCTTTGAAGCTGGATCACCGGGTCACGGCGCGGAGCCTGTCATCGGGCCGCGCTTCGCGCGGACCCGTTGGCGCCGGCCCGGTGATGACGCTGAAAGCGTGGAAGTGCATTGCGGCCCTGAAACAGCGGCCATTAGCCCGCATGAGCGCTGCGATATGCGGGGAGGAAGGCAGTGAGCACGGCTCCCGGATATCGCTGCGCTCATCCGGGCTACGGAGTGCCGTCGCCGCCTCCGGCGTGCGCGGGCCTCACTTCTTGAACTGCGCGCCTTCCAGCTCGATGTAGATGCGGTAGGCGTTGCCGCGGTTGTTGGCGTCGAACGCCGGAAAATCCTTGTACTTCGACCAGTCCGTATCGCGGTAGGCGGTGTCGAAGTCGGTCCAGGTCTCCACCGCCTTGCCCATCGCCGCGCGCACATAGGTGATGTAGTCGCGGGTGAACGCGATCGCTTCCTTGGCGGCCGCCGACGGCTTGCCATGGCCGGGAATGATGTAGCTGGGCTCGAGCTTCAGCACGGTGTCGAGCGCTTTCAGCCATTGCGCGGTGTCGACGTCGTCGCCGTTCATGAACGGGATGCGGCTGTTCTGCACGATGTCGCCGGCGAACAGCACACCGTCGGGCTCGACCATCATCATGATGTCGCTGCTGGAGTGCGCCGGCCCGGCGTTGATCAGCGAGAAGCGCTTGCCGCCGACCGCAAGCGTCGCGCGGTCATTGAAGGTGAGGTCCGGCGGCACCACGCGGGTGTTCTTGTCGACCCAGGGAAACAGCGCGCCGCGGCGCTGATCGAGGCGTTGCGCGGCGCGCTCGTCCTGGGTCTCGTCGTTGTCGCGGTATTCGGTGGCGTGGTCCTGCGCGACGATCACCGCGGCGGAATGATCCTTGAAGGCCTGCAGCCCGTAGATGTGATCGGCGTGATAGTGGCTCGCGACCAGGAAGCGCACCGGCTTGTCGGTATGCGTGCGGATGTCGTTGAGCAGCGCGAAGCCGAGGCTCGGCGTGCCCAAGGCGTCGAACACCACGACGCCGTCGTCGGTGACGACATAGCCGGCGTTCGAGGTGTTGCCTTCGTTGGCATTGCCGGGCACGCCGGGATTGCCGACGCTGTAGAAGATCGGCTTGCCCGGCACCTGCTGGACCGCGAGTGGCAGCGTCAGCGGCGCGTAGGCGGCAGGCGTTTCCGCAAGGAGCGGGGCAGGGGCGAGCAGCGCGGCGAACAGCGCCGCGAGAAAAGGGCGCATCGGCATCATGTCATGTCGTCGCAATAGAGCTTCTTCAGCGTCTTGATCAGCTTGCCGACCCGCGGATCGGCGATGCGGTAATAGATGTGCTGGGAGTCGCGCCGTGACGTGACGAGACCGTCGGCGCGCAATTTCGTCAGGTGCTGCGATAGCGCCGACTGGCTGAGATCGATGGCGGCGGCGAGCTCGCCGACATTCATCTCCTTGCGGGTCATCAGATAGCACAGGATCAAGAGGCGGTTGGCGTTGCCGAGCAGGCTCATCAGCCGCGCGGCGTCCGCGGCCTGGCGCGCCAGCTCGCGCCGCTCGCTGTCCTGCGCCGCGCGTGCCTTCGCCGCGCGGGAGGTCTGCATGTCCATGGTCGGCTCCCGATCCGCATCATCGTCTCAACGCGTTCCACTATGTTGCGCTGCACGACGACGCCGTTCAAAACAATTAGCACCAGCTACTTTAGCATTGACTAATTTAGCAGTCACGGATACCCGAGAGACAAAGATTTTAAAAGCGCCGGCGATCGGGAAAGATTACAGGCGAGGGAGGCGACGTGCAGAGTAAATTTTGGCGCGGGCTCGCTGCGCGCACCGGCGGGGTGTCCGCGCTGCGCGACGACGGCGGCACGGTCCGCCTGATCGGGCGGCGGTCGCTGTTGCGGACCTCCGGCGCGCTGGCCGCCGGCTTGCTGCTGCAAGGCGGCGGGGCGGAAGCCGGCGAGGACGCGGCGCCGCCGGCGGATTCGCCCTGGTCGCAGTCGCTCGGCGCCGGCGTGGTCGATCGCCCCTATGGCCGTCCGGCCGACCAGGAGGCCGGCGTCATCCGCCGCAACGTGCCCTGGCTCACCGCCGGCACCGAATCCTCCGTCAGCTTCTCGCCGATCCAGGACCTGCACGGCATCATCACGCCGAACGGCCTGTTCTTCGAGCGCCATCACGCCGGCCGGCCGGATGTCGATCCCGCCGCGCATCGCCTGATGATCCACGGCCTGGTCGAGCGGCCGCTGCTGCTGACCATGAAGGACATCCTGCGCTACCCCTCGACCTCGCGCGTCCATTTCATCGAATGCCCGGCCAATGGCGGCATGGAGTGGCGCGCGGCGCAGCTCAATTCGCTGCAGTTCACCCATGGCATGATCAGCTGCGCCGAGTGGACCGGCGTCAAGCTGTCGACGCTGCTCGCCGACGTCGGCTTGAAGAAAGAGGCGAAGTGGGTGCTGGTGGAAGGCGCCGATGGCGCGCACATGACGCGCAGCCTGCCGCTCGACAAGTGCCTCGACGATTGCCTCGTGGTCTATGCCCAGAACGGCGAGGCGCTGCGTCCCGAGCAGGGCTATCCGCTGCGCCTCGTAGTGCCGGGCTGGGAAGGCAACGTCAACATCAAGTGGCTGCGCCGCATCAAGATCGGCGACCGCCCATGGTACTCGCGTGAGGAGACCTCGAAATACACCGACCTGATGCCGGATGGAAAATCGCGCGGCTTCACCTGGGCGATCGACGCCAAGTCGGTGATCACGTTCCCATGCCCCGAGAAGCCGCTGAGTGGTCCGGGCCTGTATGAGATCCGCGGCCTTGCCTGGACCGGTGCCGGCAAGGTCAAGGAGGTGCATGTCTCCGTCGACGGCGGTGTCAACTGGCAGAAGGCGGAGCTCAAGGAGCCGGTGCTGTCCAAGGCGCTGACGCGCTTCACCCTGCCGTGGCGCTGGGACGGCCGTCCGGCGCTGCTGGAATCCCGTGTCATCGACGAGACCGGCTATGTGCAGCCGACGATTTCGCAATTGCGAAAGGTGCGGGGCATCAGCTCCGTCTACCACAACAATGCGATCCAGACCTGGCAGGTGAAGGCCGACGGGAGCGTGTTCGATGTCCAGACCGCTTGAGCGGCGTTCGCGCCGGATCGTTGGTGCCGTCGTCTTTGCTGCGCTGCTCGCCGGAGGCGGCGGTGCGCTCGCGGGCGAGACGCAAGTATTCGGCTACGGCCGCGCGCCGACCGCAGCCGAGATCGCCGGCTGGGACATCGATGCGCGCGGCGACGACGGCAAGGGCCTGCCGCCGGGCAAGGGCAGCGCGTCGCATGGCGCCGACGTGTTTGCCGACCAGTGCGCGGTGTGCCACGGTACCTTCGGCGAGGGCGAGGGGCGGTTTCCCAAACTGGTCGGCGGCAATGGAACATTGACCGGCGAGCGTCCCGAGCCCACAGTCGGCAGCTACTGGCCGTTCGCGGTCACGCTGTGGGACTACATCAACCGCGCCATGCCGATGCCGACGCCGCACACGCTGTCCGCCGACGACGTCTACGCGCTGACCGCCTATATCCTGAGCCTCAACGGTGTCGTGCCGGACGATTTCGTCGCCGACAAGGACAGTCTGCCCAAGGTCAGGATGCCGAACCACGACAACTTCATCTGGAGCGACCCGCGGCCCGACACGCCGAGCAAGGTGTGCATGACCAAGTGCGCCGATCCCAAGGCGATCACCATCGTCTCGACCGCGGAAGGGCGTGACCTGACGCCGCGCACCACCGGACCGCTTGACGCCATGCAGCCGAAATGATCCGAACAGGGCCGGGACATCGCGAAGGGAAGCGCATGAACAGGATCGGGGCTTGGATCGTCATTGCGGGGCTTGTGGTCGCAACAGCGGCGCGGGCGCAGTCGCCGGCGCTCGACGGCAAGGCGATCGCGTTCGATCGCGGCAAGGGCAACTGCCTGTCCTGCCATGACATCAAGGGTGGTGAGCTGCCGGGCACCATCGGTCCGGCGCTCAGCGACATCAAGGCCCGCTTTCCGGACCGCAACGAACTGGTCGGCATCGTCACCGACGAGACGCGGCGCAACCCGCAGACCATGATGCCGCCGTTCGGCCGCAACCTCATTCTCAACGACCAAGAGATATCGGCGGTGGTCGATTTTCTCTACACACTGTAAGCAGGGCTCGGATTTCGGCCGTAAGCCGGGATCGCAATCTGACTGGGAGAAGATGATGCCAACCCTGAGTGCCAGCCTGAAGGAGATGTTGTTCGGAGGCGGTGCGCACACCTCGCGCCGCACGGTGCTGCGCGGTGCCGCGCTCGCCGTGGTTGCCGGCGCGGGGCTGAACGCGTTGCGCGCAGTCGCCGCGTTCGCCGCCGATGCCGCGGGCTGGCCGGCCGATGCGTTCAAGCAGAAGTCGGATGCTGACGCGCTGAAGTCGCTGTACGGCAAGGCCGCTGAAGCCTCCGACAAGGTCAAGCTGGAGGCGCCGGAGATCGCCGAGAACGGCGCGGTGGTGCCGATCAGCGTGTCGACCTCGCTGCCGAACGTGACCTCGATCGCGATCCTGGTCGCGGAGAACCCGAACGCGCTCGCCGCCTCCTACAAGATTCCGGAGGGCACGGTGCCGATGGTCGCCAACCGGCTGAAGATGGCGAAGACCGGCAATGTGATCGCGGTGGTGGAGGCCGGCGGCAAGCTGTTCAGCGCCACCAAGGAAGTCAAGGTCACCGTCGGCGGCTGCGGCGGCTGAGCAGGGCAGAGGGAGAGACATCATGGCATCGACCATTCGCGTGCGCGCCACCGCCGGCACCGAGACCACCGAAGTCCAGGCGCTGATTCAGCATCCGATGGACTCCGGTTTCGTCAAGGACGCCAAGGGCGACCTTATCCCGCCCCACCACATCGAGACCGTGACCTTTGAGACCGGCGGCAAGGTGGTGTTCACCGCGCTGTGGGGCCCGGCGGTGTCGAAGGACCCGTTCGTGAAGTTCGCGTTCAAGGGCGGCGCCAAGGGCGACGACCTCAAGATCACCTGGGTCGACAACAAGGGCGCGACCGACACGCTGACCGCGAAGATCGGCTAGCTGTCGCTCTCACGCGCGGAGGGCTTGGTTAGCGTCATGCGCGGGCAGCGCGATCCGTCTTCGACGGATCGCCAGGACTAAGGTCACCCGCGCATCCAGCTTCAGCGCTTCTCCGCGAGACAAAGCTGGATTGCCGGGTCAAGCCCGGCAATGACCAGGAACAGGGTGCAGAGGAAACGCAACGATGCGCAACGTCGCGACGCTCGCAATGATCGCCGCCGTGTCGGCCGCTCTGGTGGCGGGCCTTGTGCCGCGTCCGGCCGCGGCGATCGATGCCTCGACGCCGGAGAAGGACTTCAAGGTCTTCCGCGACTACTTCGTCAAGAAGTTTCCCAAGGTGCCGCTGGAGGATTTCGTCAACGGCCCCTATTCGATGAACGAGGACATGCGCAAGCAGTGGATCGAGAAGGAGGACTTTCCGCCTTACGATTTCGCTGTCGACCGCGGCAAGGAGCTGCTGGCGCAGCCGTTCAAGAACGGCAAGACGCTGGCCGACTGCTTCCCCAACCAGGGGATCGGCATCCGCCAGGATTATCCCTATTTCGACAAGGACAAGGGCGAGGTGGTGACGCTCGAGCTCGCGGTCAATCGCTGCCTCGAGGCGAACGGCGAGAAGCCTTATCCTTACGTCAAGGACGACATGGCCGCGGTCACCGCCTACATGGCGATGACTTCGCGCGGCAAACCGTTCGCCATCAAGATTCCCGATGACCCGCGCGCGCTCGAAGCCTACGAGGCGGGCAAGCAGTACTTCTACCAGCGCCGCGGCCAGCTCAATTTCTCCTGCGCGAGCTGCCACATCCAGAGCCCGGGCGAGCGCATCCGCGCCGAGGTGCTGGCGCCGGCGCTCGGCATTCTCAACGCCATGCCGATCTATCGCTCGGAATGGGGCGGCATGGGCACCATCAGCCGCCGCTTCACCACCTGCAACAGCCAGGTGCGCGGCACGCCGCTGGAGCCGCAGGCGCCGGAATACCGCAACCTCGAATACTACCTGTCCTACCTCGCCAACGGCCTGCCGATCTCCGGCCCGGGAGCACGGCCATGAGGTGTGCGGCCAAGAGCTATGTGCCTCATCCTGAGGAGCGGCCGTTTGGCCGCGTCTCGAAGGATGAGGCCCGGGCCTCATGGTTCGAGACGGCGCTGGCGCGCCTCCTCACCATGAGGAGGGGAGCGCGCGCAGGAGACGGCGGGCGCATCGACGCCATCACCGGGAGAAACACCGCCATGCTGCGATCCGCTGTCGTGATCCTCGCCGTCGCATTCGGCCTCGGCCTGTCGCCGCTGCGTGCGCAGGCGCCGGATGCCGCGTTCAAGGCGGCGCTGGCGGAGGCCGAGGCCGCCAACAAGCGCGCCGGTGAACTGCGCAACCAGTGGACGCCGACGGATGCCGCGCTCACTGCCGCGCGCAAGGCCGGCGAGGCCGGCGACTTCGACAAGGCGACGGCGCTGGCGAAGGAGGCCAAGGCCCTGGCCGACGCCTCGATCGCCCAGGCGCTGCGCGAGAAGGATCTGTGGCGGGATGCGGAGCTGCGTTGAGCTTTGATGGCGCCGTTCGTCGCTTGAAGCGTCGGGCGATGCAGCAGCCCGATCATGGCCATGCGTCTCCCCACATGAAGCGTCATCACCGGGCTTGACCCGGTGATCCATCTGATGGGCCGCGCGTCGCAGACGAAGCTGGATGGCTCCGGCCACGACGCAGAATGAACGGAGATGCCGTCGGCCCCTTGAGCTCTCACCTGACGGCTTCTGTTGCTGACGAAATGAACCGCGAACCGGACCGCGAGGACACCCATGCCGCTGCACCGACGTGATCTCCTGAAAGCCGCACTCGCCGCACCCGTGGTGCTCGGCCTGCCACGCATGGCGGCAGCCGCGGATGGCGGCGACCTCTATGATCTCGCGCCGTTCGGGCAGGCGCGCATCCTGCACATGACCGATACCCATGCGCAGCTCGAGCCGGTGCATTTCCGCGAGCCGTCGATCAACATCGGCGTCGGCGCGATGCGCGGACGGCCGCCGCATCTCGTCGGCGACGCCTTCCTCAAGCAGTTCGGCATCGCGCCCGGCAGCGCCGAGGCGCATGCCCTGACCTTCCTCGACTTCGGCAAAGGCGCACAGCAGTTCGGCCGCATGGGCGGCTTCGCCCATCTCAAGACACTGGTCGACCGCCTGCGCGCCGCGGTGCCGCCGGGGCGCTCTCTGCTGCTCGATGGCGGCGACCTGTGGCAGGGCAGCGGCCTCGCCAACGCCATGCAGGGCGCTGACATGGTGCAGGCGGCCAACCTGCTCGGCATCGACGCCATGACCGGGCACTGGGAGTTCACCTATGGCGAGAAGGTGCTGCGCGCCAATCTCAAGGCGTTCAAGGGCGAGTTCCTGGCGCAGAACGTCTTCCTGACCGAGGAGGCGGCGTTCAACGACGCCGACGCCTTCGACAAGGACACCGGCCGCGTCTTCAAGCCGTATGTCATCCGCGAGATGGGCGACCATCGCGTCGCGATCATCGGCCAGGCGTTCCCCTATGTGCCGATCGCGCATCCCAAGCGCTTCACGCCGGACTGGACATTCGGCGTGCGCGACGACGAGCTGCAGAAGCTGATCAACCGGCTGCGCGAGGCCGACAAGGTCGATGCGGTGGTGCTGCTGTCGCACAACGGCATGGATGTCGACCTCAAGCTCGCCAGCCGCGTCAGTGGCATCGACGTCATTCTCGGTGGCCACACCCACGACGCGGTGCCGCAGCCGATCGCGGTCAGCAACGCTACGGGCAAGACGCTGGTCACCAATGCCGGCTCCAACGGCAAATTCCTCGGCGTGCTCGACCTTGAGTTGCGCAAGGGCGGCGTCAAGGACGTGCGCTACCGCCTGCTGCCGGTGTTCAGCGAGCGGTTGAAGCCGGACGCGGACATGGCCGCGCTGCTGGCGCGGCTGCGCGCGCCGCATGCGGCGGCGTTCGACACCCAGCTCGCCGTCGCCGACCGCCTGCTGTTCCGCCGCGGCAACTTCAACGGCACCATGGACGAGGTGATCTGCGACGCGCTGCGCAGCGGCCTCGACGCCGAGATCGCGCTGTCGCCGGGCTTCCGCTGGGGCCCGACGGTGCTCGCCGGCGCGCCGCTCACCATGGGCGACCTGCTGGGGCAGACGGCGATGACCTATCCCGAGGTCTATGTGCAGCCGATGACTGGCGAGCAGCTCAAGGCGGTGATGGAGGACGTCTGCGACAACCTGTTCAACCTCGATCCCTATTACCAGCAGGGCGGCGACATGGTGCGGCTCGGCGGCCTCGCCTACACCTGCGCGCCCACCGAGACGGTCGGCCGGCGCATCTCCGATCTCAGACTGGCGAATGGGGCCGCGATCGAGGCCGGCAAGACCTACAAGGTCGCCGGCTGGGCCTCCGTCAACGAGCAGAAGGGTGCGCCGGTGTGGGACACCGTCGCCGCCCACCTGCGCGCGGGCAAGATGGCGGCGGCCGGCAAGCCGTCGGTCACGCTCAGCGGTGTCGAGGACAATCCGGGCTATGCGGCGCAGGGGTGAGGATGGAGATCGGCTGTCTTCTGCGTTGCCGCACATTCAGCGTCATCACCGGGCTTGTCCCGGTGATCCAGCTTGGCGTTTGCGGAGAGCAAGCTGGATTGCCGGGACAAGCCCGGTGATGACGCGCAGAGTGTGAAGCGTCCTGCCATGGCACTGCGGGCCGAAACGCCGTAACCTGCGTCAGTAGCGTGCAGGTGTGCAGAGGGTGACGATGAAATGCAGGTGACGTTCATGTTCGATGCGACAGCCAATGCCTACCTCCTGCTGCGGCGGGCGCGTGTCGGTCTGCGAACCGGCCTCGCGCTGGCGGCGGTCGCCCTCGCGCTGAGTTTCGCGATGGTCCCCCCCGCCGCGGCCCAGAACGTTCCCCCGCTGGACAAGCCGTTCGCCGAGCACAAGCTGGCGCTGCAGCTCTCCGACAATGACCCGAAGAAGGAGAGCCTCGTCATCAGCGTCGCCTACAACCTCCTGAAGTTCTACGGCCCCGACAAGGTGGCGATCGAGGTCGTGGCGTTCGGCCCCGGCATCGACCTGCTGAAGGCCGACAACGCCAACCGCGCGCTGGTCGACAGCCTGGTGGCGCAGGGCGTGCGCTTCGACGTCTGCGGCAACACGCTGGACACCATCGCGCGCGAAAGTGGCAAGCGCCCGGACATCAACCCGCGCGCGGTCGAGGTCGAGGCCGGCGTGGCGCAGCTTCTCACGCTCGCCGAAACCGGCTACACGATCGTACGCCCCTGACAGACGAAGCGGGGGAGATGGAGGAGACGTCCATGCGTACACCGATCAGGGCCGCCGCCATGCTGCTCGCGCTGTGTGGCCTTGCATTCGCCGCCACCGGCGCCGTTGCGGCCGACGCCAAAGCCACCGATGCCAAGGCCACGACGCCTGCCGAGGTGAAGACCCATCACGTCGCCATCCAGGTCGACCAGAACGATCCGGCGGTGATGAATCTGGCGCTCAACAACGCCGCCAACATCATGGAATACTACAAGGGCAAGGGCGAGGACGTGCAGATCGAGGTCGTCGCCTACGGTCCCGGCCTCGCCATGTTCCGCGATGACTCTTCGCCGGTGAAGGATCGCCTGCGCGAGATGGCGGAATTCGCCTTTCCCTCCCAGGTCAAATTCTCCGCCTGCAACAACACCAAGGAAGGCATGGAGAAGCGCGAGGGCCATGCCATCGCCATCGTTCCGCAGGCGAGCCTCGTGCCGTCGGGCGCGGTACGCCTGATGGAGCTGCAGGAGCAGGGCTGGACGTATCTCAAGCCGTGACGGGTGCGAGGTCTCGAGGGCAGCTCAAGGATGCGCCGATGAAAGCTCCGCTTTGCGCCGCTGCTCTCATCCTTGCCGCCTCGCTCGCCGCTGCGCGCGCGGAGGACGCAACCGTCACCTACAAGTCGCTGTCGCCGGATGTCGCGCTGGAAGCGGCGCAGGCGGCGTTGAAGCGCTGCCGCACCGACGGCTATCAGGTTGCGGTCGTGGTGCTCGACCGTTTCGGCGAGCCGCAGGTGCTGCTGCGCGATCGCTTTGCCGGCCTGCCGGCATCGCGCACCGCGACCGACAAGGCGTGGACCGCGCTCGGCTTCCGCGCCGACACCGCGGCGCTGTCGAAATCGGTTCGGGACGGCCAGCTCGATGCACGCCTTGGCCAGCTGCCGCGCGTCACCTTCCTCGGTGGCGGCCTCGTGGTCGAGGCCGGTGGCACGCTGCTCGGTGCCATCGGCGTGTCCGGCGCGCCTGGCGGCGACAAGGACGAGGCCTGCGCGCGGGCAGGGCTCGACGCCATCCGCGACAAGCTGGATTTTTAGCGCCGCTGCCGGTCCTCACTTGACGGCGGCGGCCTGCACCTCGAGAGGGGACGGCTCGCCGGGCCCGCGGTCGGGCGCGGGCTGCGCCGTCGCCTCGGTGCCGAACCGGACACGGTAGACCTGCAGGTTCTCCATCACCCGCTGGACATAGTTGCGCGTCTCGGCGAACGGGATCCGCTCCACCCAGTCGACGGCGTCGACATGGGGATCGCGCGGGTCGCCATACTGCTTGATCCATTGCTGCACCCGGCCGCGGCCGGCGTTGTAGCCGGCGAAGGTCATGATGTGGCAGCCGCGATATTCGCGCAGCAGCGCGGCGAGTTCGGCCGCGCCCATCTGGGTGTTGTAGACGGGGTCCGACACCAGCCTGTTCCAGTCATAGGCCACGCCGAACCGCTTGGCGGTGTCGCGCCCAGCCTCCGGCGTCACCTGCATCAGGCCGACCGCTCTGGCCGGCGACATGTCGCGCTGGTCGAACGCGCTCTCGGTGCGGGCGACGGAAAAGATCAGGCTACGTTCGATCTCGGGGCCGATCGGGCGGTGCGCCGGCACGCCGATCGCGGGAAACGCGTAGGCGTCGAGCGCGAGCCCGCGGGCGAGCGCGGTCTTGCCGATCTCCAGCATCGCACGGGCATCGTTGTGGCGCGCGGTCAGTTCGCCGAGCGCGGCCAGGGTTGTGACGCCGTCGTCCTGCTCGGCAAGGTCGCTGACAAAGCCGAGCACCAGGTCGCGCTCGCCGACGGCATAGAGCATGTCGGCGGCGCGCAGGCGGTCGTCCGCCGGTGCGGGGCTCATGTCCAGTTCGGCTTGCGGCGCGGGGCGCAGCGTCAGCCGCTCGAGGCCGAGCCGTCCGCGCGCAAGCTGGCCGTAATAGGCGGTGGGATGGGCGGCGGCAGCCTCGAAGAAGGCGCGCATGGCGTCGTTGTCGCCGAGGGCTTCCGCGGCGCGGCCGCGCCAGTAGTTCGCCCGCGCCAGCACGATGGGATTGCGCGAGCCGTCGTCGATATGGGCGAAGTGGTCGCGCGCGGCGGTCGCGTCGCTGCGGTAGCGCAGCGCAATCCAGCCCGCCATGAAGCGGGCTTCCGCGCGATAGTTGTCGTTGGCCGGCGGGGCGGCGTCGCGCACCACGCCATAGGCGGCTTCAGCGTCGCCGAGATCGAGCAGCTTGCGGGCGAGCACACGCCGCTCGCGCCACCATTGGTCGGTGTCCTGAAGGGCCATCTCCCGCTGCGGCGCGGCCAGCATCAGCTTGCCGGCGTCCGCATAACGCTCCCGGCGCATCAGCCACTGCGCGCGGCACAGCACATAGCCGAGATCCTGCCGCAGGTCGGTCGCCACCGCGTCGAGCAGCGCCTCGGCGTTGCTCGCGCCGCCGTTGACCGCGGCACAGGCCTTGACCGCCGCCTGCGCGCCGCTGCCGAGCCGTTTCGCCGCGCGCATCGCGCCTGCAAAATCCCTGGCGCCGATGCGGCGGTCCATGCGCAGGCGATGGTCGTCGCGGGTGAGGAGCGGCTCGAATGCAGCGAAGGCTTCGCCCTCCAGCCGCTCCGACAGCTCCTGCGTCCGCCACGCCACGCGCACCTGGTGCTGGGCGCCGTCGCGGTCGCCGATGGCGAGCAGTGCCCGCGCCAGCGCGAGGCGTCCCTTGCCGCTGAGCGGCTGGTCGGCGGTGAAGCGCCGCACGGTCGCGGCATCGCTGCGTTCCTGCCACAGCAGCCCTTCCGCGCGCGTGCGCAGCAGGCGCACCGGCCAGGCCGGGTTGTCGGCGATGAACGCGGCGGTGCGGGCGAAACTGCTGACGCCGTCCGGGTGTCGCAGGATCAGCCATTCGACCAGCGTCTGCGCCACGGGATCGCCGAGCGCGCTCTTGAGGACCGCGGCGTCGCGCGCCTTGCCCTTGCGCACGAGATCGAGCGCCTGCTTCACCACCGCGAGGTCGCCGGACAGCGCGGTTGGCGCGATCACCGGTGCACCGGCCGGGCTCAGTGCGGCGGCGTCGAGCGACGGGCGCGGCCGCGGCAACGGGATGGCCGAGGCCGAAGCGCGTGAGGCATGCCGCGCACGATCGGCTTTCGCAGCCGCGCGCGCGGTCCTTGCGTGCTGGACATGGGAGGCGTGAGAGGACGCGTGAGCATGCGCGTGGGACTTGCGGGCGCGCGCATCCGCGTCATGCGAGGCGATGGCAAGCACGGCGACGGTGATGACGCCCGTCAATGTTCGCAAGCGTTGGTTCATTGCGTGTTTCCCCAAGGAGACCCCCGGCACGAACAACCACACGGCATGCCCCCATGCCGTTCGAACTGACGCAACGAGCGTAGCACGCCGCCGCGTCGAAACTGTCACGCTTGCGCAACATGACCCGTAAAATACCCGGTTGCATGGAACTGGCGCTGCGTGCGGCACGTCGGTTCCACCGGGCGGAACTTGCGGACGGACCGCCTATTAGCCGGGATTTAACGACTGATCCCTACAAATTTACCAAATCTTTAACGACGTCGCCCCCTTCAACTGGAACCCTGTGATGCGCATCAGGACTCTCTTCACGCTCTGCATGTCGGCCCTCGCGGTGACCACCGCCGCGCTCGGGCTCTATCTGCTCGCCCAGGCCGTCATGCAGTATCGCACCGCCGGCCGCATTGCCGAGGTTGTCGAGGTGCGGAGCCGCCTGCTGTCGCTGATGGAGAAGATCGCCGCCGAGCGCGTCGCCATGCTCGACAGCCTGGTGTCGCCGGAGGTCGCCGGCGATCAGGCCAAGGGCCGGATCCGCACCGCGTCGGACGCGACCGACGGCGTGCTCGCCGCGGTCGAGCACAACATCGCGGCGGCGGCGTCGCCGACCACCGCGCGGCAGCTCGAGATCCTGCGCGCGCTGCGCGCTTCGCTCGCCAACTGGCGCGGCAAGGTCGCCGAAGCCAATGTGAAGCCGCCGGCGGAGCGCGATGGCCAGCTGTTCCCGACGGTGCTCGCCGCGCTCGGCGCGCGCGCGTCGAGCGATCTCGACGAGGCGATGGATCTCGGCGACACCACGGCGCTGCTGCAGGACGCCGCGGTGCTCGATCTCACCGAGCTCGCCCGCCGCGCCTGGCAGATGCGCGTGTTCACCGCCGGCCGCACTGGCCCGCTGCTGGTGGTGATGAACGCCAGGAAGCCGTTCAGCCCGGCGCTGCTCGAAAGCCTCAACGGGGTCGATACCTCGATCAGTTTGAACTGGGGTGCGGTCGATTCCATCGTCCGCCGCCTCGCCGGCACCGTCGATCTGTCGGGCATCGCGGCCGAGGCGCGCAAGGCGATGGACGACACCATGCCGATGTACCGCGAGGTCGTCGATGCCGGCCGCAAGGGCGGCACCTATGCGATCGAGCCCGTCGCGTTCGGCAACCGCCTGGTCGATGGCGCGCTGGCCTCGCTCAAGCTGCGGGACGCCGCGCTGCAGTTCGCGCGCGACCATGCCGCGGCCAATGCGCGCTCGGCGGCGATCAGCATCGCGGTGATGGCATCGCTGGTGATCGCGCTGCTGATCGGCACCGTGTTCGCGCTCAGCCTGCTCACCCGCCGCATCGTCTCGCCGGTGGTGGCGATGACCGGCGCGATCGAGCGCATCGCGCGCCGCGATTACGGCGTCGAGGTGCCGGCGCGCGACCGCAGCGACGAGATTGGCCGCATGGCGGTGGCGATGGAGGCGCTCAAGCAGGGCGCGATCGAGGCCGAGGCGATGGCGCGCAGCCAGGAGGCCGAGCGCGGCGCCAAGGAGCGCCGCACCGCGAAGCTCGACGCGCTGCTCACCGATTTCGAAAGCCGGGTCGGCAGCCTGGTCGAGCGTCTTGCCGCGTCGTCGACCTCGCTGGAGACGACCGCGCGCGGCATGAGCGCGAACGCCGCCGAGAACGGCCGTCAGGCCGAGGCGGTCGCCGGCGCTGCGGCGCAGGCCAGCGCCAACGTCGAGTCGCTTGCCGCCGGCGCCGAGGAGCTCAGCGCCTCGATCGGCAATATCAGCGGCCAGGTGGCGCAGACCGCGCAGATGGCCGGCACCGCGGCGAGCGAAGCCAGCCGCACCGATCACACCGTGCGGGCGCTCGCCGACGGCGCGCAGCGCATCGGCGACGTCGTCGGCCTGATCACCAGCATCGCGGCACAGACCAACCTGCTGGCGCTCAACGCCACCATCGAGGCGGCGCGGGCCGGCGATGCCGGGCGCGGCTTTGCGGTGGTGGCTGCCGAAGTGAAGACGCTGGCGCAGCAGACCAGCCAGGCGACCGAGGACATTACCGCGCAGGTGGCGCAGATCCAGGACGCGACGCGTGACGCGGTCGCCGCGATTCAGAGCATCACCGCCGCCATCGGCGAGGTCAGCGGCACCGCCAGCAACATCGCCCATTCGGTCGAGCAGCAGGGCGAGGCGACGGCCGAGATCGCGCGCAACACCCAGCAGACCTTCGATGCCGTGCACAAGGTCACCAGCACCATCGGCGGTGTCAGCGAAATCGCCGGCAGCACCGGCGCGGCCGCCCAGCATGTCCTCGATGCCGCCGGCGACCTGTCGCGGCAGGCCGAAGACCTCGCCGAGCGCTTCAAGGGTTTTGTCGTCGAGGTCCGCGCCGCGTGATGCCCGGCGCAAACGCACGTCGCCGCAAGGCGATGCGCCGGCCGGGTGATGCTGCGGATCGCTGCGCGCCGCGGCGTTGCCGCGCGGCGACTGGAGCACGTTCGCTTTTGATGGAATGACGAACGCGCGCTCGTTATTTGTTTTGACGCGTTTTCTTCACGCGAAGCGGCGCGCACGTCGCGCGCCGACGCTCTCTAGCCGTCGCAGCGCTGCATCAGGTTCAGCGACTGCAGCAGGCCGCTGAACGGATTGTCCGATGGCTGGCACGTCCGCGCGCTGGCGACGGAGCGCGCGGGAGCGGGCCTTGCCGCGACACGGGGCGGCGCGGAGCGCACATCGGCTGGCGGCCTGATCTCCTGGCGGGCGGCGGCGACCGCAGGTTTGGCCGGGGCCGGCGGGCGCGTAGCCAGCGCTGCGGGCTTGGGCGGCGCCGGCTTGGGCGCGGCCGCGGCAGCGGGCCTGGCGTCAACCGCCCTGGTGTCGGCGGCTCTGGCGCCGACGGACCGGGTGTCGACGGCGCTGGCGTTGGCGTTGTCCCAGCGCGCGGCGACAGCCGGCGGATTGGGACGCGCGGGCGCAGCGGCGACGGCGGGAGCAGCGGCGGCCGGGGCGGGCGCGACGGCTGGCGCAACTGCCGCGGTGTCGGCGGCGGGCCGCGCGGTGAGGTCGAGCCGGTCTGACTTGGTCAGCGTGCCGCCGTCAGCTGTGGGCGCAGGTGCGCTCACCGGGCGGGCGATCATGGCGAGCTGGTCCGGCTTGGCCGGCGGATGCGGCGTTCCCTGGCTGGGATCGGTGGTCATGCCCACCATCACGCCAAGGCCCGTGAGGAACGCGATCGTGAACCACGCGGCGGTGAACTTGCCGGTGGTGAAGATGGCAGGCGTGAAGATGTCAGATCGGATCATCGTCGCTGTCCCCATCGTCGATCCCGCGGCCGATCGTGGGTCGTCCCTTGTCGATCGATCGTTGCGATCAATTCGGGCAGACTGGCGGCATGGTGCCGAAAGCGGGCGCGGCGTGGGGAAAATCAACGAATCGAAGTTAACGAAAATGATCCGGACCCGGCGGAGCGGGGCCGGGCTCAGGTTCCGCAGAAGGTCTGCAGCACCCGCTGGTCCGGCCGCGGCGGCTCGGCATAGGCGGCGAACTGCGGCTGCGCGTCGAACGGCCGCGCCAGCACCGTGGCGAGCTCCTCGAACGGGGCAGTGTCACCGGCCGTTGCGGCTGCGATCACCGCCTCGATGCGGTGGTTGCGCGGGATGAACGCCGGATTGATGGCGCGCAGCGCCGCGGCGTCGGGCGCGCCCGGGCCGCGCTGCGCCCGCCAGCGCGTCAGCCAGGCGTCGAGCGCTGCGGGCTCGGCGACCATCGCGCGCAGCTCCGAGGCGTCGCCATCGGCGGCGTCGCTGAGGCGGCGGAAGGTCAGGGTGAAATCCATCTCCTGCTGCGCCATCAGTTGCAGGAACTCGCCGATCAGCTCGTCGTCGCCCTCCGCGCCGGCAAGGCCGAACTTGGCGCGCATCCCGCCGGTGAAGGCGGCGTCGAACGCCGGCGAGAAGGCGCTCAGGATCTCCTTGGCGATCTCAATCGCCGTCTCCTGGCTGTCGTCGAACAGCGGCAGCAGGCATTCGGCGAGGCGCGTCAGGTTCCACAGCGCGATGCGCGGCTGGTTGGCATAGGCGTAGCGGCCGTTCTGGTCGATGGAGGAGAACACGGTCGCTGGATCGTACGCATCCATGAACGCGCAGGGGCCATAGTCGATGGTCTCGCCGGCGATCGACATGTTGTCGGTGTTCATCACGCCATGGATGAAGCCGATCTGCATCCAGCGCGCCACCAGCTCCGCCTGCCGTGCGATCACCTGCTTGAGCAGCGCGCGCGGCGGGTGGGCATCGCCGGCGATGTCGGGGTAGTGCCTGGCGACGACATGATCGACGAGCCGGCGGATGGCATCGCGGTCGTCGCGCGCGGCGAAGAACTGGAAGGTGCCGATGCGGATGTGGCTCGCCGCCACCCGCGTCAGCACGGCGCCCGGCAGCATGGTCTCGCGCTGCACGCGCTCGCCCGTCAGCACCGCGGCAAGCGCTCGCGTGGTGGGAATGCCGAGCGCGGCCATCGCCTCGCTGACCAGATACTCGCGCAGCACCGGGCCGAGCGCGGCGCGGCCGTCGCCGCGGCGCGAGAACGGGGTCGGGCCGGCGCCCTTGAGCTGCAGGTCGCGGCGGCGGCCGTGGCGGTCGATCACCTCGCCGAGCAGAATGGCGCGGCCGTCGCCGAGCTGCGGCACGAACTGGCCGAACTGATGGCCGGCATAGGCGGTGGCGATCGGGTCGGCGCCGCTGGGGACGCTGGTGCCCGCGAGCACGGCGAGGCCGTGGGGGGAGGCCAGCCAGCCGGCGTCGAGGTTGAGCTCGTCCGCCAGCGCGCCATTGAGCTTGATCAGCTGCGGCGCGGTCACCGGCGTCGGCGCGACGCGGGCATAGAAGCGCTCGGGCAGGGCGGCGTAGCTGTTGTCGAACGGGATCTGCATGGCACGGATATAGGGCGCGTCCGCAGCCCCGGCAATCGCGCGGCGCGGCGCAGCGGATGGCGGCGGCGGCCTTCGGGGTCGGCCGCATGGCACCATGGCGGATGCGTGCGAGCGCGATCGCGAGCGGTATCCCGTGGCACGCCCGCGCGGGAACTGTCATGATGATGACGGCGCGCTGCGCGCCGGCCAGCTTCGCCCCGTGCAGTGGCAGCCGCAGTGTTGATCGATGGCCCGCCGGCCGCACGGCCGGGGCCCATGTCATTGCAGACGCCGGATCTCAGCTGTGCGAAGGCCGACCATGCCGTGTCGTCATGCGGGCCATCCCCGCCGTCCTCGATCGCTGTCGCACCGCCTCGCGGCGCTGGCCGTGATGCTGGCGGCGTTCGTCGGCGGCGCGGCGCATGCACAAACGCCGCCCGCGCCGGCGCAGGCCGCCGCCGCGGGCTTTGCCACGCTGGCCTTCAGCGATGCGTTCACTGCCGACACCTTCACCGCCGCGGCGCCGACGCGGCTGTGGTGGAACAGTTTCTGGTTCTTCCCGCCGCCGGTCGGCGGCGCCGCGCTGCTGTCGGGCAGCGGCGTCGTGCGCATCACCACGCCCGGCACCACGCCGAACACCCATCTCGTCAATCACCCGGTCAATTCCGATCCATACGGGCCGGACCATCTGTTCGGCTATTTCGAGGCGCGCATGCGTTTCTCGGCCGGCTCCGGCGGCGATGTGAAGAATTCCTGGGGGGCGTTCTGGCTGCTGTCGAAACCGGCGATCGAGAACAAGGTCACCGGCGCTGATGGCAACAAGGCGTGGTGCGAGATCGACGTCGCCGAGATGTTCGGTCACGGCTTTCTCAACACCACCATTCATTCCTGGGTCCAGATCGGCAGCGGCACCCCGAAGGACACCATCAACCCCGCCCACCTCAACATGGTGACCGCCGACCCGATCGACGGCCACTGGCACACGTTCGGGGTGCTGTGGCAGGAGGGGGTGGTGACCTGGTTCCTGGACGACGTCCAGGTCGCGACCTATTCCCATGCCTTTTCGGTGTGCAACACCCAGCCCATGACGGTGGTGCTGTCGTCCCAGAGCCTGACCGGCGACTCCCAGGTCGCCGACGTCGCCTGGGTCCGGGTCTGGCATTAAAGCGCCCGCGTCCGGCCGCCGCGGCGCTCCGAAATCCGGCCAAAAGTCGTCAAAAGTCACATATCCGCCAAAGGCTTAATGGAGTACCGCTGGTTGTGGCAAAAATGTCGCAGCGGGTTCCCAAACGCCGGGGACAAGTGCCGAAAACGTTGCATGCGGGAACCGGACATGATGATTGGCGCCCATTGATTTTCTTTTCTTGGGAATACACGCAAATGAAGAAGTTCCTGCTCGCCAGCGCCGCTGTGATCGCGCTCGCGTCGTCCGCCTCGGCCGCTGACCTGGCCGCCCGCACCTACACCAAGGCTCCGGTTGCTCCGATCAGCCCGCTGACCAACTGGTCGGGCTTCTACGTCGGCGCCTTCGGCGGCTATGGCTGGAGCGGCAGCAGCAGCAACAACCTCGACCTCAAGGGCGGCTTCGGCGGCGGCACCATCGGCTACAACTGGCAGGGCGCGGGCAGCCCGGTCGTGTGGGGTATCGAAGTTGACGCTGCTGGCGCCAGCATCCGCCAGTCGGCTGGCCTGGTCGGCGTCCTGACCGCCGAGGACAAGATCCGTGCGTTCGGCACCGTGACCGGCCGCGTCGGCTATGCCTTCGATTCGGCGCTGCTGTACGTCAAGGGCGGTTACGCCTGGGCCGACAACCGCTTCTCGGTCAACGTCGCCGGCGTGAACTTCTCGGACAGCAAGCTGCACTCCGGCTGGACCGTCGGCGCGGGCCTCGAGTACATGTTCCTGCCGAGCTGGTCGGCCAAGGCCGAGTACCAGTATGCCGACTTCGGCAACCAGACCTACTTCGCCAACCTCGGCGGCATCAATTCGGGCAACCAGCAGATCCACACGATCAAGGCTGGCATCAACTACCACTTCAACTGGGGTGGTCCGATCGTCGCAAAGTACTGATCGCGCGATATTCTCCATCTGACATCCGACTTGAGCCCGGCACGCATGTGCCGGGCTTTTTTCGTTGGAGGTTTACCGAAGCTCGAAATTGATCTGAGTTGCGGCGCGATGCTGCCTGGATGAAATTTTAGTAATGGAAAGACAGGCGTCGTGGCTAATTTGTAAATATCGCAGCTTCGTCAATGGGCGATGTGTCTCAGCTGAATGCTGCGTGAACGGTCCAGCCACAGATTTGGGCGAGAGTAGACGCGAATCTGGCCAAATTGAATTTGATAGTTTGCGTGTCATCCGCAGACGGATGATGCAGAGTCTTTAGCAGAAGATCTTTTCTCCATTTATATTAGGGGTGTAAGCGATGACGACACGTTCGAAATCCACCAAACACATCTCTCACGATGGACCTGCCGCGCGTATTTCGCATGACGCTATCGTTCCTTCACGGACGCGGGTGTGGAGCGAACTGCTGGTGCTGGCGAAGAACGTTGCTGGGAACAGCAAGGTTCGTGTGGCCTTCAAGTGGGCCAAAACGATTGGCCTGACTGGCTTGTTGCTCAGTGGAGCACAGCAGGCGGCTGTAGCGTTGGCTCCGCAGTCGTTCGATGCATTCTACAATCCCGTTGCGGAGGCTGTCGGGCTGCATCGGCCATACGCCGCGATTTCACACGAGCCGGCTGAGGCGCCGCTGAAGCAGGGCGACGTCGGTAAGACGGACAATTTCTACTACGAGTTTAAGCTCACGGATTTGAATAGTGTCGGCTCTGTCTATGGTCGTTTTCATGGCGTCGCAGCGACGCCGGATGGTCCCGTTGATCCGCGTTGGTGGACTGTGCGTGGGACCACCAATGGCAATGTGGCGCAACTGCACTACGTGAACGAAAAGGGAGTGCCGCTCGGCAACATCGTCCTGCGGCGTTCGGCCGACACGGCAACATGGGCGGGGCACCTTACAGGCATCGATCAGAGTATTTCGGACAAGGATTTCGTTCAGAGCCCCATCATTGTGACGCAGTCACGCTATGAATTGCCCCGTGTTGCAAAGGATTCTTTTCTTGCAACCGCTCCGAGGATTGTGGCCGGGTATGACCGGTCCGCGCCGGGAAATAGTCACCAGTAGAGCTTGGGCGTGTGGCGCCAAAATGAAGATATTCGCACAAAAGTAGAGGGGGGAAGGGGCTTCCCCCCGGAGCCCACATCCCCTAAACACGCGGCAAATTTCCCTCATTTCGCGCGTGCCATGATCCGTCTCGATACCATCAGCAAGCAGAACGGCCACCAGATCCTGTTCATCGAAGCCGCCGCGGCGCTCCAGCGTGGCGAGAAGGTCGGGCTCGTCGGCCCCAACGGCTCCGGCAAGACCACGCTGTTCCGCATGATCACCGGACAGGAGCTGCCCGACGAGGGCCAGGTGTCGGTCGATCGCGGCGTCACCATCGGCTATTTCAGCCAGGATGTCGGCGAGATGGCCGGCCGCAGCGCGGTCGCCGAGGTGATGGACGGCGCCGGTCCCGTCAGCGAGGTTGCGGCCGAACTGAAGGAGCTCGAGGTCGCGATGGCCGATCCCGAGAGCGCCGACGAGATGGACGACATCATCGCGCGCTACGGCGAGGTGCAGGCGCGCTTCGAGGAGCTCGACGGTTACGCCCTCGAAGGCCGTGCGCGCGAAGTGCTCGACGGCCTCGGCTTCAGCGCCGAGATGATGGATGGCGACGTGGGCTCTCTCTCCGGCGGCTGGAAGATGCGCGTCGCGCTCGCCCGCATCCTGTTGATGCGGCCCGACGCCATGCTGCTCGACGAGCCGAGCAACCATCTCGACCTCGAGAGCCTGATCTGGCTGGAGCAGTTCCTCAAGGGTTACGAAGGCACGCTGCTGATGACCTCGCATGACCGCGAGTTCATGAACCGCATCGTCGGCAAGATTCTGGAGATCGACGCCGGCTCGCTCACCACCTATTCCGGCAACTACGAGTTCTACGAGCAGCAGCGCGCCGTCAACGAGAAGCAGCAGCAGGCGCAGTTCGAGCGCCAGCAGGCGATGCTCGCCAAGGAAATCAAGTTCATCGAGCGTTTCAAGGCGCGTGCCTCCCATGCCGCCCAGGTCCAGAGCCGCGTCAAGAAGCTGGAGAAGATCGAGCGCGTCGAGCCGCCGCGGCGCCGTCAGGCCATCGCGTTCGACTTCCCGACCGCACCGCGCTCGGGCGAGGACGTCGTCAGCCTCAAGGGCGTGCACAAGGGTTATGGCAGCCGTCGCATCTATGACGATCTCGACTTCATGATCCGTCGCCGCGAGCGCTGGTGCGTGATGGGCGTCAACGGCGCCGGCAAGTCGACCCTGCTCAAGCTCGTCGCCGGCGCATCCGAGCCGGACCAGGGCTCGGTCACCGTCGGCGGCAGTGTCAAGATGGGCTACTTCGCCCAGCACGCCATGGAGCTGCTCGACGGCGAGCGCACGGTGTTCGAGGCGCTGGAGGACGCGTTTCCGCAGGCCGGCCAGGGCTCGCTGCGCACGCTCGCCGGCTGCTTCGGTTTCTCCGGCGACGACGTCGAGAAGCGCTGCCGCGTGCTGTCGGGCGGCGAAAAGGCCCGCCTCGTGATGGCCAAGATGCTGTACGATCCGCCGAACTTCCTGGTGCTCGACGAGCCGACCAACCACCTCGACATGGCGACCAAGGAGATGCTGATCGCAGCGCTCGCCGACTACGAGGGCACCATGCTGTTCGTGTCCCACGACCGGCACTTCCTCGCGGCGCTGTCGAACCGCGTGCTCGAGCTGACGCCCGAGGGCATCCACCAGTACGGCGGCGGCTACACCGAATACGTCGCCAGCATCGGCCACGAAGCGCCGGGGTTGCGGAGCTGAGACGGCGCCTTCTCCCCTCATGGTGAGGAGTGCGGCACAGCCGCGCGTCTCGAACCATGAGGCCACGGTGCTTGCCGCGGAATAGCTTCTGCCGCGGCCCTTGCCCCACGTCGTCTGATCTGTTCCTCCGCGCACGCCACACCCACTGCGTCATTGCCGGGCTTGACCCGGCAATCCAGCTTCCGCGCGGCTCGACGTGCGTCCCTAAGCTGGATCACCGGGTCACGGCGCTTGCGCGCCGCCCCGGTGATGACGCAGAGAATGAAGCGGCGCCTTCTCTCCTCATGGTGAGGAGCGCGGCATAGCCGCGCGTCTCGAACCATGAGACCACGCCTTTCTCTGTTGTGGCCAGGCTTGTTCCGGTCCCCCCGCTTAGGGACGCAGTGCCCTCCTTGTCGGGGCCGCCGGGAGACCTTAGTCCTAGCGATCCGTCAAAGACGGATCGCGCTGCCCGGCGATGACAAACACTAAGGTCGGTGGTTTGCTTTTCAGGACGAGGGAAGACTCCCGCGGCTCATTTGCCAGTTGCGCTCTTCTTCCCCGCCTGCTCCGTCTTCAGCGTCTTGGCAAAATCCGTCTTGGCCTTGCCGACGAGGCGGCCGAGCAGGGTGGGGTCGACGAAGGCGTCCTTGTCGCCGGCCTTGAGCTTCGCCGCGCGGCCGAACACGTCGGTAGCTTCGGGATGGCCGGTCAGCACCACGTCGGCCTTCATCGCGCCGAGCCGCGCAAAGCTCTTCTCGAAATCGGCGACGATGCCCGGATAGGTCGTGTTGCCGACGAGCACGTTGCCGGCCACCGTGATGCTGCAGGGAAACACCACCTGCAGCGTGCGGCCGCCGTCGGTCACCGGCATGGAGAAGGTGGTGCAGCCCTTGGTGTGGCCTGGCGTCAGCGTCGCGGTGAGGCGGATGTCGCCGAGCGTGATCGTCTCGCCGTCGGCGAGGACGCGATCGACCGCGACCGGTGGGAAGGTCAGGTAGGCGTACTCGCTGTCGCCCTCGTGGCGGCCGTGCTCCAGCGCCGAGCGATCCTCGGCGCTGGCATAAACCGCGGCGCCGCTGTCGCGCTTGAGCTGCGCCATCGCGCCGGCATGGTCGAGATGGGCGTGGTTGTTGAGGATGATCTTGACCTCGTCCATCTTGTAGCCGAGCGCGGCGATGTTCTTTTCGATCAGGGGGGCGTTCTCCGCCATCGTGCCGTCGAGCAGGATCGCTTGCCGGCCCGACGTGATGAGATAGGCGCTGAGCCCCTGCGTGCCGACATAGTAGATGTTGCCGGCGATGCGGAACGGCGCGGCCGGCTTGAACCAGGCTTCGGGCGCGGCGAACGGCTCGGCGGCGCGCGCGCAAGGCTGGGCGGCAGCAATCAGCAGCGCGGCAAGGGCGGCACGCGCGGGCAGGGTCGGCATCCATCGTCTCCCATGGGGTGGTCGGGGCGTGTCGAGCGTTACCGGTGCGCCGGGATGCCCGCAAACGATCAATGTTGGGCCGAGCCATGAGAAAAATTTGGAGCGGTGCGCCTTGGCGACGCCACGATTTCGGCCGCCCGCCGCGGCGGCGTGACGTGCGCCAAACCACAGCTTTTGTGCGCGTGGCGTTGCGCTGTTACGGAAAATCGACGACACTTCGCAGGCTCGCCCGCATCATGATCACTGTCCCGCGCCGCCGGCCTGTCCGCGCCCTGTGCGTTGCCGGTGCGTGCCCCCATGTTCGAGGAGGAGAGGCCGATGAAGGATCCGTCGCGCTACCGCCAGACCATTCTCGATCGCATCAGCTTCGGCATCAGCCGCGGCCGCACGCTGGAGAGCCTGTGCGGTGTGGACGGCATGCCCTCGCTCGCCACGCTGCGGCGCTGGGCGCGCCTCGACCCCGACGGCTTCGGCGCCGCGTTTCAGCGCGGCCGTGCCTTCGACCTGCAGGCGCGGCTCGATGCCCTGCTGGAAATCGCCGACGACAGTCGCGACGACTGGCGGCCGCGTGCCGCGCCGGGCGATGCGGCGCCGGCAGCGTTTGATCGGGACAACGTGACGCGGGCGCGGCTGCGCATCCGCGCCCATGGCGCGGACCTCGCGCGGGCGATGGCGAAAGCCGACGATCTGTCCGCCGATCGTCTCACCGGGGTGCTGGACGTGATCGCGGCGCGGGCCGCGCCCGAGGGCTAGAGCGTTTCGAGCGAAGCATGCCCCCGGACTTGATCCGGGGGTGGATACCGGTTCGCGTGAAGAAAACGCGTCAAACTAAAATCGAGAGCGCGTTCGCGCTGAACGCGCTCCAGGCGCCGCCGCGCGGCCGGCGAAATAGCCGCACAGCATGTCGCCGAGGATGGCCGCCTTGCGCGCGACGTCGGCATCGGAATGGTCCGATGTCACGGTGTCGCCGACCGCGCCCATGATGGTGGTGACGATGTCGGCCATCACAGCGCGCTCCCGCGGCGCCGCTTTGGGCATCAGCTCGCCGAGGAAGGTGGTGAACAGGCGCTGGCCGCGCGCCTCCATCTGCCGCGCCTCCGGCGCGTCGCGGTAGAGCGGGGCGGCGTCGTCGAGCGCTGTGCGCAGCGCCGCTTCCTCGCGCTCGGTCCTCAGGAACGTGTCGAGCAAGGTGCGCAGGCGCTGCTGCGGCGGGCAGGTGCGGTCGGCGAGGATGTCATGGAGCAGGGCGCTGGTGCGCGTCCACTCGTCGACCTGCAGGCGGAACAGGATCGCCTCCTTGTTGGGGAAGTACTGGTACACCGAGCCGACGCTGACGCCGGCGCGCTCGGCGACGCGCGCGGTGGTGAAACGCGGCGCGCCGTCGCGCGTCAAAACGTGAGTAGCCGCCTCCAGGACGTCGGCGACGAGCTGGGCCGAGCGGGCCTGTTGTGGCGCTTTTCTCGGGGAAATACGCGGTTTTGTGCGGGGGGCCATGGCGGCTTCCGGGAATGCGAATGGCGAATGCGACGAATTATTCGTATTTTACGCCAGGACGTCGCCGACGTCATCCCTTTCGATCCAAGTCCGCAATTCCTGGAGTTGTCCATGTCCACCACGTTGAAAGCGGCGCCGCTGGCGCCGATCCTCGCCCGGCTGCTCGACGATGCCGACGAAAGCAGCACGGCGCTGCACCGCGAGCTCGAACACCTGACGCCGCAGGAGCGCGCGCAGCTGCATCAGCAGGCCGACTACCGCGCGCTCTACCATCGCACCCGCGACCACCACCTTGCGGTGTCGCGCGATACCGCGAGGCTGCTGTACATGCTGGCGCGTGCGCTGCGGGCGCACAACATCGTCGAGTTCGGCACTTCGTTCGGCGTCTCGACACTGCATCTCGCTGCGGCGCTGCGCGACAATGGCGGCGGCCGGCTGATCGGCAGCGAGTTCGAGCCGTCCAAGGTCGCCCGCGCCCGCGACACCATCGTGGCGGCGGGCCTCGCCGATCTCGTCGACCTCCGCGAGGGCGACGCGCTTGAGACGCTGGCGCGCGACCTGCCGGAGCCGATTGATCTCGTGCTGCTCGACGGCGCGAAATCGCTCTATCCCGCGGTGCTTTCGCTGCTCGCGCCGCATCTGCGTCCCGGCGCGGTGATCGTCGCCGACAACGCCGACTGGAGCGATGACTATCTCGCGATCGTGCGCGATCCGGTCGGCCGCTACCAGTCGCTGGCATTCGGCGTGGACGTCGAGCTGTCGGTGTTCACCGGCTGACGCGGCCGTCCTCAGGCCTCCTCGCTGTTCTCCGCCGGGTTCATCCATTTGCGGTGCGCGGCGAAACGTTCGGCGAGGAGGTCGATGAAGGTGCGCACCTTGCTGGAGAGATGGTGGCGATGCGGGTAGATGGCGTTGATGACGAACTCCACCGGGCGATGGTTCGGCAGCAGCCGCACCAGGCGGCCGGCCTTGAGGTCGTCGGCGATCATGAAGCTCGGCGCGAGAAAAATGCCATGGCCGCCGAGTGCCAGCATGCGCAGCATCTCGCCGGAATGGGTGACGATATTGCCGCCGACCCGCACCATCTGTGGCTGGCCGTCGTCGCCGTCGAAGCGCCACTCGTTGCCGTAGGGGTAGTAGGTATAGCGCAGGCAGTTGTGGGCGGCGAGGTCGGCGAGTTGCTGTGGCGCGTCATGGCGTTCGAGGTAGGCCGGCGCGCAGCAGGTGATGTGGCGCCATGGCGTCAGCTTGCGCGTCACCAGGGAGGAATCCTCGGACGGGATCATGGTCATGATCGCAAGGTCGATCCCGCTCTCCACCAGGTCGGTCATGCGCTCGCCGCCGGAAGACTCCACCGCGACCTGCGGATACAGCGCCACGAACTCGGCGATCACCGGCGACAGGAAGCGCACCAGCGACGGGTTGGCATAGATCCGCAGCGTGCCGCGCGGGGTCGAGTTCATCGCATCCGCGATGCGGTCGGCCTCGTCGAGGTCGCCGAGGATCTGCCGGGTGCGCTCGTAATAGGCCTGGCCGACCTCGGTCAGGCTGACCTTGCGGGTGGTGCGGTTGAGCAGCCGTACCCCGAGATGATCCTCCAGCGACTGGACGTGGTTGCTCACCATGGTGACGGACATGTTGAGCCGCCGTCCGGCGGCGGAGAAGCCGCCGGATTCGACCACCTGGCCGAACACGGTCAAACTGGTGAGGCGATCCATAAGTGGCTCGAATACTTGAAGATTTTCCCAGAGTAGCAGCGGATTATCCAGCCGGAGTGGATAATCCTTTTGTTCGTTTCGAGATTATCAGATCGCGCAGCAGGTCGCATGTACAGCGGCGTGTGAAAGGGCCGGCCCGGCCGGCCACTGGAGATGACCATGGTTGAAATGCCCCGCCCCGAAAGCTTTGCGCCGGCGACCGAGCGTCCGGCAGCGGCGCCCGCCGCTCCGGGATCGGCGCGCCGGCGGGTTCAGCGCGGCGCGCTGGCGCTCGCCCTGCTCGCCGGCACCGCGCTCGCCGGCTTCTGCGGTTACGACTACTGGACCAGCGGGCGTTACCTGCAGTCCACCGACGACGCCTATGTCAAGGCGGATTCCACCATCATTGCGCCCAGGGTTGCCGGTACCATCGCCGAGGTGCTGGTGCAGGACAACGCCGAGGTCGCCGCCGGCGCGGTCCTGGCGCGGATCGACGATCGCGACTATCGCACCGCGCTCGCCCAGGCCCATGCCGATGTCGCCGCCGGCGCCGCCACGCTGCGCAACCTCGATGCCCAGATCGTGCTGCAGCAGTCGCTGGTCGATCAGGCCAGGGCATCGATCGATGCGACGAAGGCGTCGCTCGACTTCGCGGTGTCGGATGCGGCGCGCTACCGCGACCTGATGCAGACCGGCTCCGGCACCATCCAGCGGGCGCAGCAGACCGAGGCGGTCCGCGCCCAGACCGCGGCGCAGCTGCAGCGCGACAACGCCGGACTCATCGCCGCGCAGAAGAAGGTCGCCGTGCTCGCCACCGAGCGCGAGCAGGCGCAGGCCCAGCTCGCCAGGAGCCAGGCGGCGGCGCAGCAGGCCGAGCTGAACCTGTCCTACACCACCATCGTTGCGCCGGTGGCCGGGCAGGTCGGCGCGCGCACGCTGCGCGTCGGTCAGTTCGTCACCGCCGGCACCCAGCTGATGGCGGTGGTGCCGCGGCATGCGGCCTATGTGGTGGCGAACTTCAAGGAGACCCAGCTCACTCATGTGCGCGACGGCCAGCCGGTCGAAATCCGTATCGACAGCTTTCCCGACTTGCGGCTGAAGGGCCATGTCGACAGCCTGTCGCCGGCGAGCGGCCTCGAATTCGCGCTCCTGCCGCCGGACAACGCCACCGGCAACTTCACCAAGATCGTGCAGCGCATCCCCGTGAAGATCGTGCTCGATGATCCGGCCGATGCCGGCCTGTTGCGCGCCGGCATGTCGGTCGAGCCGACGGTCGACACCAAGGCCACGGTGATCGCCGCCCGCAACGCGCCCACCGCCACGGCAGCCCAGCGTGTCGTGCGTCCGACGCGCAACGCCGCCAACGATGCTGGCGGGGTGATGTAGCGGCGAGGGCGGTGGTTCGTCCGCCCCCCACGAGCCACCGCCCCGCCGCGGCGACAGGCGTCGACGCTTTGACCCCCACTGTCGGGCCGCGCCCGGCGATCCGGCAACAAGAGCTCGGTGCTGCGTTGCCACGAGCCGGCAGGATCGCCGGGTTGACCCCGTTTGCCGAGCGGCGTCGAGTGCCGCGGCCTCATGGTTCGAGACGCGGCCCGCTGGGCCGCTCCTCACCATGAGGAGAGAGAGCGGTGCGCTGTAATCTTCTGCCTTGAGGGGAGAGGTTGCGTGTCGTGCCGTGTTTTCGGCCGAGGCCTGACCCGGCCATGGCCCATCTCCTCATCCTGAGGAGCCCGCTCTGCGGGCGTCTCGAAGGATGCAGGCCCCTGACCTTCAACCGTCGCGCAATGATCCTTCCCGTCTTTCTCGGATTATCGCGACGACGACGCTGCGGCATGGTCGCGGCAAAACACCGATGGAGTTCGCCATGTCCACGCTCACACTCACATCGCCCGGCGCGTCGTCAGCGCCGGCCGCGCCGGGCGCGCTGAAGACGTGGACCGCGGTCGCCGGCTCCACCCTCGGCGCGTTCATGGCGGTGCTCAACATCCAGATCGTCAACGCCTCGCTCGCCGATATCCAGGGCGCGATCGGTGCCGGCATCGACGACGGCGGCTGGATCTCGACCTCCTACCTGATCGCCGAGATCGTCGTCATTCCGTTGTCGGCGTGGCTGGCGAAGGCGTTCTCGGTGCGGATCTACCTGCTCACCAACGCCATCCTGTTCCTGGTGTTCTCCGCGGCCTGCGCGCTGGCGCAGACCCTGCCGCAGATGATCGCACTGCGCGCGGTGCAGGGATTTTGCGGCGGCGTCCTGATCCCGATGGCCTTCACCATCATCATCACGCTGCTGCCCAAGTCCAAGCAGCCGATCGGGCTTGCGCTGTTCGCCATCTCCGCGACCTTCGCACCCGCGATTGGCCCGACCATCGGCGGCTATCTCACCGAGAACTGGGGCTGGCAGTATATCTTCTACGTCAACCTCGTGCCGGGCGCGATCATGGTCGGTATGCTGTGGGCCTCGCTCGACGCCAAGCCGATGCAGCTGCAGTTGCTGCGCCAGGGCGACTGGCCGGGCATCGCCACCATGGCGATCGGCCTTGCGGCATTGCAGACCGTGCTGGAGGAGGGCAACAAGGAGGACTGGTTCGGCTCGACCTTCATCGTGCGGCTGTCGATCATCGCCGCGGTCGCGTTGACGCTGTTCGTGATCGTCGAACTGCGCAGCGATCGCCCGCTGCTCAATCTGCGGCTGCTGCTACGCCGCAATTTCGGCTTTGGCGTGCTCGCCAACTTCCTGCTCGGCGTCGCGCTGTACGGCTCGGTGTTCGTCCTGCCGCTCTATCTCTCCCGCATCCAGGGCTACAATTCCGAGCAGATCGGCTTCGTGCTGGCCTGGACGGGCCTGCCGCAGCTGGTGCTGATCCCGCTGGTGCCGCGGCTGATGAAGCTGATCGACGTCCGCCTCCTGATCGCGACCGGCCTCCTGTTGTTCGCCGTCAGCAACTTCATGAACATCTACATGACGGTCGACTACGCCGCCGACCAGTTGCTGTGGCCGAACATCGTGCGTGCGGTCGGGCAGGCCATGTGCTTTGCGCCGTTGTCGGCGGTGGCGACCTCGGGCATCGAGCCGGAGAATGCCGGTTCGGCCTCGGCGCTGTTCAACATGATGCGCAATCTCGGTGGCGCCATTGGCATCGCCATGCTGCAGACATTCCAGACCAAGCGCGAGCAGTTTCACTCCAACATCCTCAGCCAGCCGGTGTCGCTGCTCGGCGAGGCGACACGGGCGCGGCTCGCCGGGCTGACCAACTATTTCCTCAGCCACGGCGTGTCCGACCTCGCCACCGCCCAGCACAAGGCGGTTGTCGCGGTCGCCTTGAAGGTGCGCCAGCAGGCCAACATCATGGCGTTCAGCGACACCTTTTATCTGCTCGGCCTCGGGCTGGTGATCGCGATGGTCGCGGCCCTGCTGCTGAAGCCGCCGGCTCAATTATCCGGCGGCGGCGGGCACTAGAGGAATGATGACATCAATGCGACGGCGAAAGGCCTGGAATATTCAGAGAATGCTCAAGAATATTTCTGGCGTGGGCTTGATCAAACAGTGGGATGTTTCTATTTCACATGCGAAATAAATCCACGCATCCACAGCCGAGGGACATCCGTCATGCAGCCGCGCCTGAATCCCTACCAGCTCGCTCCTGAGACCATGAAGCCGATGATCGACCTCGAGGCCAGCGTCAAGGCGAGCGGTCTTGAGCCGTCGCTGATCGAGCTGGTCAAGATCCGCGCATCACAGATCAACGGCTGCGCCTACTGCATCCACATGCACACCCACGATGCCCGCGCCAAGGGCGAGACCGAGGCGCGCATCTACCTGCTCGACGCCTGGCGCGAGTCGCCGCTGTACACCGACCGCGAGCGAGCGGCGTTGGCCTGGGCCGAGGCGGTGACGCTGGTGTCGCACACCCATGTGCCCGACGACGTCTACGCGCAGGTCCGCGCTGTGTTCTCCGAGGTCGAGACCGTCAAGCTGACCATGCTGGTCGCCACCATCAACGCCTGGAACCGGATCGCCATCAGCTTCCGTTCGCTGCATCCCGTAAATGGCTGAGACGTACGGCGGCGCGTGCCGCCGCCACCTACGGACCGTCCTGGCCGGGCTCGCCCCGGCCATCCGGCTTTGGTCCGTGTCCGTAACGCGTATCCGGTCTTGAACCCGGCGGCCGCCTGCATTGACTGATCGGCAGGCGATGGTGTCGGATCGTCGCCCGTCGGTTGGGGAGGCGGACATGCTCGGGCGTAGCGCAATACGGGCGGCGATGCTGGCCATGATGCTGTGGGGCGCGGCTGGTTCGGCTGCCCGTGCCGAGGATGGGCCGGAAACGGTGCATTTCGCCGGCCCTGGCGGCGTGCAGCTCACGGGGTATCTGTTTCATCCGCGCGGCGCGCCGCGGCGTACACCGGCGATCGTGATGATGCATGGCCGCGCCGGACCATATTCCAGTCTCGCCGAAGGCCGCTATGACGCCAGCACGCTGTCGCAGCGGCATCAGGCGTGGGGCTGGCACTGGGCCGATCTCGGCATGGCGGCGCTGCTCGTCGACAGTTTCGGCCCGCGCGGCTTTCCCTCCGGCTTTCCGGTCCATTCTTACGACGAGCGCCCCGACGCGGTGAACGAGGTGACGGTGCGGCCGCTCGATGCTTATGCCGCGCTCGCCTGGCTGCGTGGCCGCGCCGATATCGATGGCGGCCGTGTTGCGCTGCAGGGCTGGTCGAACGGCGGCAGCGCGACGCTCGCCACCATGGCCGACGTCACGCTGCGCCAGCAAGGGCGCGCGCCGAAGGATGGCTTTGCCGGGGCGGTCGCGTTCTATCCGGCGTGCGGGCTGCACGGTGCGTTCGAGGCCGGTTACAAGCCCTACGCGCCGGTGCGCGTGTTCAGCGGCGACGCCGACGAGGAGGTGTCCACGAAACGCTGCGCTGCGCTGGTGCAGGACAGTCGCGCCGGCGGCGGTGACATTGCGATCACGATCTATCCCGAAGCCACCCACGATTTCGATGATCCCGGCCGCAAGCGCCAGGGCGTTGCGGCCAACGTCGCTGCCCGCACCGATGCCGTGCCGCGCGCCACCGATTTCATGATGAAGCTGTTGGTGGCGCGCTAGCCGCCGCGGCTGCGGGGCGCTGACGTCCCCGCCGATCGCAGCAGCGCCTCGGTCTCGTCGCGCCGCGGCATCGCGGTGGCGGCTCCGGGGCGGGTGACGGAGATGCCGGCGGCGGCGGAGCCGAAGCGGGCGGCGTCGAGCGGATCAGTGCCGCGCGCCAGCGCCGCGGCGAAGCTGCCGACAAAGGCGTCGCCGGCGCCGACGGTCGCCACCACCGCGCCGGCGCTGAATGGCGGGATATGCACCGAGCGGTCGCGGCTGTGGAACAGCGCGCCGCGTTCGCCGAGCGTGATCAGCGCGGTGCCGGCGCCCTTGTCGAGCAGCGCATCGCCGGCGCGGCGGGCGCCGTCGAGGTCGGTCACCGCGATGCCGGTCAGCGCCTGCGCCTCGCTCTCGTTCGGCACCACATAGTCGCTGAGCGCATAGAGCGCGTCGTCGAACGCGCCTGCCGGCGCCGGGTTGAACACGGTAATCGTGCCGGCCTGCCGTGCGATCGCAAGGCCGCGGTGCGCCGCCTCGACGGGCTGCTCGAGCTGGGTCACGAACACGCGGGCGCCGCGGATCACGTCCGCTGCGGCATCGACGTCGGCGGCGCTGAGCTCGCCGGCGGCGCCGGGCACCACCAGCACGGCGTTGTCGCCGCGGCTCTCATGGATGTAGATGAACGCGGCTCCGGTCGGCGTGGTTGTTTCGATCAGGCGCGGCACGACGCCTTCGGTGCGCCACATCGTCAGCGCCAGCTCGCCGAACGGATCGCGCGCCAGGCGCGAGATGAAGCTGACCTCGGCGCCGGCGCGTGCCGCGGCCACCGCCTGGTTCGAGCCCTTGCCGCCGGGGCCGATGGCGAAGCCGGAGCCGATCAGGGTTTCCCCGACCGCCGGCATCCGGCTGGCGAGGAAATTGAGGTCGGCGACAAAGATGCCGAGAACAGCGACACGGCCTTCGCTCATGGGCGGACTTTCGACGTGGGCATGGGGATCTGGCTGCTGCTGGATGTGAACGTGGATCGCGTCATGATGGGTCTCGGAGTAAAGCGAGCGTGGCGCGTTTGCGTCAAGTCTTCGTGCCTGGCCTTGTGCCGCAACACGCGTGTCCGGCTAACTTTGGGCACTGGCCACACCCACCGCGTCATTGCCGGGCTTGACCCGGCAATCCAGCTTGTTCGCGGCGTGACGTGAATCTTTTTAAGCTGGATCACCGGGTCTCGACGCTTCGCGTCGGCCCGGTGAGGACGCTGAAAAACACGGAAGCGCAGTGTGTCCCAGACAGGAGCGATAACCATCAAACTCTCAGGATGACGGATCACATATTGAGCCACCATCCTCTACGCCTCCCTGGCATATCGGCTGAGCCGCGCGGTCAGGATCGACAGCATGGCGTCGCGGGTGTCGTCGCGGGTGCCGCGCACCCAGGCGGCGGCGAGGGGCAGGATGTCGATCTCGTCGGCGTTGCGTGCGCGCAGCGGAATATAGCGCACGCCCGGCACCGCCATGCGCGCGGTCCAGCGCGGGACCAGTGCGATGCCGAGGCCTGCCGCGACCAGGCTGACAATGGTCTGCTTTTCCGCGGCGATCTGCGCGATCTGCGGTGGCAGCCCGGCGCGGGCGAACAGCTTGATGGTGAGGTCGTGGCTGTGCGGGCGCGAGCGGCGGTCGGGCACGATCAGCGGCTGGTCCGCCAGCGCGCTGACACTGAGAAACTTGCGACGGGCGAGCGCATGGCGCGCCGGCACCGCCACCACCACGCTCTCATGAAACAGCGGCAACATCTGCAGCTCGCGGGCGGGATGCTCCGGCGGGCGCACCAGGGCGAGGTCGAGGCGGCCGGAGACGAGGCGCGGCAGCAGGCGGATGGTCTTGTCCTCGACCAGCTCGACCGTCACCTCTGGATGATGGCTGCGGAAGTCGTGCAGCAGCATCGGTACGAGGCCGGCCGCCGCCGTATCGATGGCGCCGAGCCGCAACTTGCGCGCCTTGTGGCGGCCGCGCTGACGAAACCGCGTCGCGATGGCGTCGGCCTTGGCGATCAGGCTGCGCGCTTCATTGAGCAGCGCGGCGCCGTCCTCGGTCAGCGCCACATTGCGCGTGGTTCGCGTCAGCAGCTGAACGCCGAGATCCTCCTCGAGCTGGCGCACATGGCGCCCGAGCGCCGCCGGCAGCATCTCGAGGGCGCGCGCAGCGCGGCCGAAATGCAGGTCGTCGGCGACGGCGATGAAGCAGCGAAGCTGGGTGAGGTCCATCGGGGCGGAATGCGGCATCGTTCAAGGGGCGATGGCGGTAGATTATATCATTATTTTATATAATCCAGCGCTGATTGAGCTTGGCCGGGGCAAGCCCTTAGCTTGGCGCGTCATTGCGCCGGAATAAGCGCAAGCCAAATGTGACGGGCCGGAGACGTCTTTAAAATGGACAACGAGCTGGAGCGCCGCGTGATGCGGAAGGTGTCGTGGCGCATCGTTCCCTTTGTCATGCTGCTCTACTTCATCGCCTATATCGACCGCGTCAACATCGGCTTCGCGGCGCTGACCATGAACAAGGACCTCGGCTTCACGCCGGCGGTGTTCGGCTTCGGCGCCGGCATCTTCTTCTGGGGCTATTTCCTGTTCGAAGTGCCGTCCAACATCGTGCTCGACAAGGTCGGCGCGCGGATCTGGATCGCGCGCGTCATGATCACCTGGGGCCTCGTGTCCGGCGCCATGGCATTCGTCTGGAGCCCGACCAGCTTCTATGTGCTGCGCTTCCTGCTCGGCGCCGCGGAGGCCGGCTTCTTTCCCGGCATCATTCTGTACCTGAGCTACTGGTTCCCGGCGCACCGCCGCGCCGCCGTCACCTCGCTGTTCATGGCGGCGGCGCCGATCTCGGTGGTGCTGGGATCGCCGGTGTCGAGCATGCTGCTGGAGATGCACGGCATCAGTGGCCTCAAGGGCTGGCAGTGGCTGTTCCTCATCGAGGCCTTGCCGGCTGTGCTGCTCGGCTTTGTCGTGCTCGGCTATATGACCGACAAGCCGGAGAAGGCGCGCTGGCTCGCCGCCGACGAGCGAGCGTGGCTGGTTGATACCATGAATGCGGAACGTGCGCGCAAGGCCGGCATCTCTCACGGCAGCATCTGGCGCGGGCTCGCCGACATCCGCGTGCTGGCATTGGCGCTGGTCTATTTCGGCACCTCGGCCGGCCTCTACACGCTCGGCATCTGGGCGCCGCAGATCATCAAGAGCTTTGGCCTCTCCAACCTCGAGGTCGGCGTCATGAACGCGGTGCCGCCGACGGTCGCCGTCGTCGCCATGTACCTGTGGTCGTGGCACTCCGACCGCAGCGGCGAGCGCACCTGGCATGTGGTGTTGCCCTGCCTTGTCGCCGCGTTCGGGCTGATGCTCGCCGGGCTCTCCGGCACGGTGCTTGCCGTGGTCGCGGCGCTGACGCTGGTCAACGTCGGCATCAGCGCCGCCAAGCCGCCGCTGTGGAGCATGCCGACACTGTTCCTGGCCGGCCCCGCGGCCGCCACCGGGATCGCGACCATCAACTCGATCGGCAATCTCGGCGGCTTCGTTGGCCCGGCGATGATCGGCTGGATCAAGGACCAGTCCGGCAGCTATGCCGGCGGGCTCTATTTCGTCGGCGGCCTGCTGGTGCTGTCCGCGGTGCTGACCCTCATTCTGTCGCGGTCGCTGGTGCGATCGCTTGCTGCCGGTGAGGCCAAGGCCTGGGTTCAAAAGGCCTGAATTCAACCGTTGTTCGGAGACTTAACCCATGAAGACCTACAAGATCGCGGCCATTCCCGGTGACGGCATCGGCGGCGAGGTGATTTCCGCCGGCGTCGAGGTGCTGCAGGCGCTGGCGAAACGCGAAGGCCATTTCGCTGTGGCCGTCGACACCTTCGACTGGGGCGGCGAGTACTACAAGACGCACGGCCGCATGATGCCGGCGAACGGGCGCGACCTCATCCGCCACCACGACGCCATCCTGTTCGGCTCGGCGGGGCATCCGGATATTCCCGATCATGTCACGCTGTGGGGCCTGCGGCTCGCCATCTGTCAGCCGTTCGACCAGTACGCCAATGTGCGGCCGACCCGCATCCTGCCCGGTATCACGTCGCCGCTCCGTGGCGTCGAAGGCAATGAGCTCGACTGGGTCATCGTCCGCGAAAATTCGGAAGGCGAGTATGCCGGCGTCGGCGGCCGCGTCCACCAGGGCCTGCCGATCGAGGCGGCGACCGACGTCTCGATGTTCACCCGCGCCGGCGTCGAGCGCATCATGCGCTTCGCCTTCCGCCTCGCGCAGTCGCGGCCGCGCAAGCTGCTCACCGTCGTCACCAAGTCGAATGCCCAGCGCCATGCCATGGTGATGTGGGACGAGATCGCGACCACGGTCGCCGCCGAATTCCCCGACGTGACCTGGGACAAGATGCTGGTCGACGCCATGACCGTGCGCATGGTGATGAAGCCGCAGACGCTCGACACCATCGTTGCCACCAACCTGCATGCCGATATCCTGTCGGATCTCGCGGCGGCGCTTGCCGGCTCGCTCGGCATCGCGCCGACCGCCAACCTCAACCCCGAGCGCACCTTCCCGTCGATGTTCGAGCCGATCCACGGCTCGGCGTTCGACATCACCGGCAAGGGCATCGCCAACCCGATCGGCACGTTCTGGTCGTCCGTGATGCTGCTCGACCACCTCGGCGAAGCGGCCGCCGCCCGCCGCCTGATGGCCGCGATCGAACGGGTCACCGGCGACGCGCGCTTCCACACCCCCGACCTCGGCGGCCACGCCCGCACCACCGACGTCACCGCCGCCGTGATCGACGCGATCAATGGCGCGAACAGCTGAGGATGGGCACGGCGCTTCCAGGGCTCTTCCCCTCATCCAGAGGAGCAGGCGCAGCCTGCGTCTCGAAGGATGAGGCCCGGAACGGTCTTGCGAGGGAGCGCGTGCCTCGGCCTCATGGTTCGAGACGCGGCCCGCTGGGCCGCTCCTCACCATGAGGAGTGGAGGCGGGCGTTGCCGCATGGTTTGGTGATCTCCGCGTCACCACGGCCCATACCCTCATCCTGAGGAGCCCGCGTGGCGGGCGTCTCGAAGGATGAGGCCCGGAACGGTCTTGCGAGGGAGTGCGTACCTCGGCCTCATGGTTCGAGACGCGGCCCGCTGGGCCGCTCCTCACCATGAGGAGTGGAGGCGGGCGTTGCCGCATGGTTTGGTAATCTCCGCGTCACCACGGCCCATACCCTCATCCTGAGGAGCCCGCGTAGCGGGCGTCTCGAAGGACGAGGCCCGGAACGGTCTTGCAAGGGAGCGCGTGCCTCGGCCTCATGGTTCGAGACGCGGCCCGCTGGGCCGCTGCTCACCATGAGGGAAGGCCGCAAGGAACAGGCCACCGCCGGTCTGCATGGCCGTCGGGCCGCTCCGCCGCGTTTGTCATCGCTCCGCCGTGTTCGCTGTGGCAAAGTCGGCGCGGTGACGGCCGCCGTCCGGTGAGCGGCCCTGCAGGTCGGGGTGGAACGATGAGTGGCGAAAATTGTCTGTTTTGTCGGATCGCGCGCGGTGAGCTGGCCTGCCATGCGGTGCACGAGGACGACGACATCCTCGCCTTCCTCGATATCCATCCCGTCAGGCCCGGCCACACCCTGATCATCCCGCGGGCGCATCATGTCTGGTTCGAGGACCTGCCCGTCGACCTCGCGACGCGGATCACCACGGTGGCGCAGCGCCTCGCCCGCGAGATGAAGGCGCTCTACCAGGTCGAGCGTGTTGCGATGGCCTATACCGGCATCCATGTCGCGCATGTTCACGCCCATGTCATTCCGGTGCATCAGCCCCACGATGTGACGTCGGCGGCCTATCTTCGCAATGGCCTGGACAGCTTTGCCATGCCGCCGCAGGCAACCGCGCAGGAGCTCGGCGAGACCGCCAGCGCCCTGCGGCAGCGGCTGGCGCAATAGGCGCGTGGGGCGAGCCGGCTGACGCCGAGCCGCACGTTAGGCTATAGAGTTCCCCTCAGCCGAGGGAGACCATCCGCGTGAAGGCCGTCTATTCCGAGCAGCATCGCAGCCACGACCCGCAATTCTTCCTGGTGCGCGGCGTCGTCACCCGCACCACCGAGCAGCCGGAGCGCGCCGATCGCCTGCTCGCCGGGCTGAAGGCCGGCGGGCACGCCCTGGTGGTGCCGACCGCGTTCGGCGGGGGGCCGCGGGCGCAGGTGCACAGCCCGGACTATCTGCGCTTCCTGGCGGAAGCCTGGGACGCCTGGGTGGCGCTCGGCGACGCCGGCCCGGAGATGATCGCCAATATCCATCCGGTGCGTCATGGCGCGACCTATCCGACGCACATTGTCGGCCGGCTCGGCTGGCACACGGCTGATACCGCGTGCCCGATCGGACCGGGCACCTGGGCCGGCGCCTGCGCCGCCGGCGATGTCGCGGCCACCGCGGCGCAGCTGGTGCTGGACGGCGAGGATGCGGCTTACGCGCTGTGCCGTCCCCCGGGCCATCATGCCTTCCGCGACATGGCCGGCGGGTTCTGCTTTCTCAACAACAGCGCCATCGCCGCCATGCATCTGCGGCAGCGCCATGCGCGGGTCGCGATCCTCGATGTCGACGTGCACCATGGCAACGGCACCCAGGGCATCTTCTATGAACGTGCCGATGTGCTCACCGTGTCGATCCACGCCGACCCGACGTTCTTCTATCCGTTCGTGTGGGGGCATGCCCATGAGCGCGGCGCCGGCGCCGGGCTCGGCGCCAACCACAACATCCCGCTGCCGCGCGGCACCGGCGACGACGACTATCTCGTGGCGTTGGCGGAAGCTGTGAAGACCATTCGCGCATTCGCGCCCGGTGCGCTGGTGGTCGCGCTCGGCCTCGACGCCTCGGTGCACGATCCGCTCGCGGGCCTTGCCGTCACCACCGACGGCTTCCGCCGCATCGGCGCCGCCCTCGCTCGCCTCGGCCTGCCGACCGTGCTGGTGCAGGAGGGCGGCTATCTCTCGGACGTGCTGGGGGCCAACCTCGCTGCGACGCTGGCGGGGTTTGAAGAGGTGCGGTGAGCGATAAAGCGCGTCCTAGGAATGAGCAGGTTAGAAAAAAATACTTCGTTGATTTGAGAGCCCAGCTAGAAAAAACATGAGCCAACAGGCATTCGGGCTAAATGCGTGGCTGATCGATCATCCCTTGGTTGCAGCAGATAGTCCGATATCCTGACCGTGAGTTCAGTCCTGTTGCACCCGAGAATGACCTCAACTGAATACCGCTGTCGAAAGACGGTCCGCGCGATCATGACTTCCGGTGTTTCGCGATCGCTTATCACTGTCGCGCCGTACAACGACGCAGTCTTTGCAAATAACCGCTCCAGCGATCGTCGCTCGCTCGGATTTCGGGTCCATTTGTAAAAAAGGACTGAGTAGACGGTGCCTCTTGTCGTCAAAAACGCGAAATAGGTCTCATTCTTGAAATTGCGATCGATTCGGCGGCTATAGATCGTGCCAGAGTTATCTCTTAATTCTTCGACCGGTCGTTGAAGCAAACGTGTTGCTTCGCGTTTGGTCATGCCGGGGCGCAAGCTTCCTCGAGGCGAAGAAATTGCAGGGATCGAGGAACGTTCGAGGGAGAGTGAGTGTGCCCACGAAATCGTTGATCCGCACGTCAGCAACGATCCGGCGATCAAGAAGGTGCGTTCAATTTGCGACAGCCATCGGAGGAACGACATTTGCTTTGATCGTTGTTTACTTTCGGCCAAGCCGGTTGGAAGAGGTGTTGGTCGGTCGACCTGGATAAACTGAGGCTCCGCATGCGGAGCCTCATGATCATAGCGTATCAAATACGGCGGAGACCCGCTCTAGTTCTCTACGCCATATGGCCTATGCCGAAGTGAGATACGGCGTTGGCCGCCAGATGACTGGCGAAATCACCTGCTGCTGGCCAGCTTGATGTCGCTAGGGAAGCGCTAGGGCTAGCGTCGAAGGTCGACATCGCTTGAACCAATTTTACGAGAGCTGCCGCAGTACCTGTTTGAGCATGTGTTGTTGTGAGCAGCGTCGCTAGGTCCGACTTTATCGTTGCATCCGAAACATCTTCAGGGGCCCAGAACGCATTTCTGCCGTTCCAGTCGAAGGCGGTGTCGTCGACTGCGTACTGCGAATGAGTGGCTGATGGCAGAAATGCTGAATTGGCTGCGGAATGTGTCGCGTAGTATTGTGCGTCGGTAATCAGGCCTTTCTGATATTCGGCGTAACTCGTATCCACTGTAAACGTTAGGCCAAAATCGCCTGTATGATAGTTCTTGATCACCGTCGACCCGCGCCAAAGTATGGATCCTCCGGCTGTTGGATCGTCGGCATGGACCTCCACTGTCAGGTCTACGGTCCCATCGGAGTTGCGTTGCGGATCGTAACTGACATAATAATCAAAATCACCCTTTAGCCAATCCAGAGGGTTCGCGCTGCGCGCTTCTGCCACCGTTGCCGGACTCGATGCGTCGAAATACCAGTAGCCGAGCTCCGGGACGACATAGCTCCCGATCTTGTCACCCGGTCGGTTACCGATGCCGCCAGTGAGTAGGATGATATCTGAGTTCGCCTGCAGAGAGGCCTGCGAGGGCTTGCCGGATCCTCGGCTCCAAATTCGATCAGCCAAAAGAGCGACGCGATCATTGGGGCCTCCACCAACGATTGTGCTGTTTCCAGTTCCAATAATGAATGTGGTGCCCTGATCCTTTTGTCCAACCGCACTTGCGGCAAAGATGACGTCGTGATTGCCTATTCCGCTGTTGACGATGTCGCCCGTGCCGCCCGCGAGAATGACATCGTTGCTACCATTCAGGATGATATTCGATCTGCGTACTGTGCCTCGAATATACTCCTTGTCGCTTCCGCCATATATAAGGTCTGGTGGGACCTTCGAGAAATCTTGGCTGCCGCCATTAGCGACATCATTCATCACTGTGTAGAAGGAAGTCGGATTCAGATAGCTATAGACACTGGGAGGCACATTCGCGCCGGTCGCGTCAACAGCTCCTGTTGACAGAATACCCGCAACATACTGGGTCCCGGCAATGTTAATAGTTGCCGGACCGCCGCTGTCGTGGTCCGCTGTGGCCAGGTTGACGGAGAATTGGCCGGAGACTGGAGCGCCAATAAAGGTGCCGCTGTTTTGCGTTATCAGTCCGCCGTTGTTGATGGTCTTGCCGGAAAGAACTCGTGTCACGCTGCTTTGATCGGCGAACATTATCACAGGACTCACGTCGCTATTTGCGACGGGAGCTGATGACTTAAGTTCCGCAAGATCGTTGAGCGGCTTGTTTGTCCCTACGTTGTTGAACGCGGCTATCGGGTCCCAGCCTTCGAGGTTTTTCACTTGCCCATCTGCGGTACCAGCGACGGTCATTCCGTAGCCTATAAATCGGACTTTCTGGCCGGAGTCGCCTTGCCGAACTGAATCAAACAGATGTGAGGCTGTCAGGAAAATCCCGTTTCCGAGCGCAATGGAGCCGCCATATGCGCCACCGCTGCCGGCGTCGAAATCGATGATGTACTGTCCGGTCTTTGGACCCGACATGTATTTCGCTCGTGTCTTTCCGTCGAGTTGATAACCGTCACGATGATAGTCAATCCGAAATGTCTTGATGGTCACAGTAGAACTCCTGTGGCAGCGAGATTGCAGTATCGTGGAAACAGAATTGGCGGGCTTTCGTCTGTGCGGTTATCTGGTTGTGTTGGCCGTTATGCCTCCGTCTCGTCGTTGCTTGGGGACGCTCACATTGTGGGGGAAAAAACATTCGGGCACGTGACGCGGTTCGGGAGTTGAAACGCCAAGCGCCATTAGCGAAGTACGCGAGGTGATTTCTCGGGAGAGGTTTGCGAGGCGAGGTGGTATCGCTCGCCTCAAGAATTTAAAGGACGGGCGTAGTTCGGCATTCCCGATAGTTCTGGCTCGCTCGCTGAGATGCCTCGCTACGGGGCGAACAATTGAGCACCATGATGCAATCACCATTGCGGCGTCTCATTTGATGTGCACTGAAACAGCGAAGGTTGCCGAGCCTGTAATCTAGAGAGCGATACAACCTGAGATTGAATGTTGCAAACTATTTCTGCGAGCGCATGACAGCTGCGCGTGAACTTTGCGTACTTTCGGATTCGTGGGTGCGGCTGCGGCACGTTCGCTCTGCACCGCTACAGCGCGCTCATCGCCCCGGAGATGCGGAAGCGCCGGATCGACTGACAGGGAGGCGACACTGCTACCTCAGTTCTGAGTCTGGCGGGGCTCTAGACTTGTGGGTCTAGGGCGCAGGGTCCGCGATCTTGCTTGATATCTTGCGGAAGGAAGAGGGGTCGTCGAGAGCTTCTTGCGACGGCCGACTGGCATCCATCTGAGCTCACGTCAGTCTATAGATCTCGCGGACGTGTTTGTTCCCCCGCATAACGATACACTGTTCTTGTTCGAATGTACGCCTCATTCCTGGCACAGTTTCCGCACGACGTCAGTTCAGCGCAATTCGATCACGCTTTGGTTGCATCGTTCGCTTGATCAAGCAAAACAGCAATGGCCTCACTATGAACCAGTCTACTGGTCGTAAAACCTTGCTGCTTACTGGTGCGGCAGGACAACTGGGAACGGCAGATCATCGATCTGCTTGGTGCGGAGCGGGGCGGTTGGATCTCTGTCTTTTGATTCTGCGAGTGGGAAATTTCGACCCTCTCTCGTTAGTGCCGTGCACTGTGATCTTACCAATCAGGAGCAAATCGTTCGTACGATTAGGGCGATTTCAGGCCTCGGTGCCAAGATTCATTATGTCATCAATGGTGCGGGGGATAGTCGCTTTCTTGGGACAACGACCGACGCGACGATAATCGCTGAGGATGCGCGCCGGCAGTTCGAGCTGCATGTCTTTGCACCTGCAGTCATTTGTTCAGCGTTATTCCAATTTCAGTGGAAGAATATACCTGTTCGAGAGCAGCTCGCGTCGGTACTGAATATAACTAGTCTCTCAGGTGTTCAGGTGTTTAAGGGCACGGGGCAAGGTTTCTATGCTGCGAGCAAGGCTGCTGCACACATGCTGACCATGCATATGGCTGCTGAGTATGGACGTTATGGAGTTCGCGTGAATGCGTTGGCGCCTAATAGCTTTCCTCGCATCGTGGGCACTGAAGTTGTTGCCTCAAACGCGCTGCGAATCTCGAATGCCGATGTGACGGGCCGGATTTTTAAGATTGACGGCGCGCCAATGGCAGCGTGCGATGGTCTCTCTTCAGTATGAGTGTCCCGTGTCAGCAACAGGGAGGCAAGAATGTTGTTGGTCCGTCAATTATTCCAGTGAATGAGTTCAAGTGTGACAGCGCTAACGCGGAGGTCCGTTCTATGGGGGAGGGCTATGGGCGATTTTTTTCTCGCTGCTGTTTTGATTGGCGCAAGGTATTTATGCGCGTGCTGATTGTTTTAATTTCTCTGTTGCTGCCCGTGGCGCCTGCTGCGTCGGCCGAGGTCGAATGGAAAAAGGCCGACTGGCGATGTGCAAGGGGTGGAGAGATAAACTATGTCAGATCTTAAATTCGTCATCAGTGGCGAGTGCTGGAAGGAACGAAAGTCGTCGGTGCGACGCTTGCGAAGGCCGCCGATTGGGAAGACTAGGCTGGCCGCACAGTCGGACGGCGAGCCCGGGGGCGGCATCCCGTCTGCGGGACGCGGTGACGGCCGGTGCAATCGGCACGGTCGCGATGTCCGTGGTGCGACCGCCCTGGGGCGCCGCTGCGCAGGCGTCGTGACGGCGCGTCTCAGTGCTCAGCGCAGCGCCGCAGCTCCCGCAACGAACGCCTGTTTGAACGCCATCAGATCCTCGTGCGGCAGGTCCGATACCGCGACATAGGTGAACGACGGATCGCTCCAGCTCAGCACGTTGTAGCCGCCGAAGGCATCGCCGGGCACGCTGCGCCCGGCCGGCAGCGTGGTCAGGCTGACGACATGGGCGGCATGGCGGTAGACGATGGTGGCGACGGGCGTGCGGCCGAGCACGTCGACCCGGCCTCCGGCGAGCGTAAAGCCTTGCGTGCTCAGGTCCACCACCAGCGGCGATTCCGGGATGCGGGTGGTGAACCAGGGTTTCACCGTGTGGCGGTCCGAGGAGGCGACATCGAATGGCTGCGGCGCCAGCAGGGCGCGGATATGGCCGGCGACGATCTGCTGGGCGACGTCCTCGCGCGCGGCATAGCGCTCGAGCGACGAGGTGATGGAGCCCGCGAGCACCGCGCCGACCACGGCGGAGGCGGCGAGCGCGCGCCACGACCAGGTGCGCATGGGCGGCTTCTGCGTGCCCGCGAGCTTGGCCTCGATACCGGCGCGCAGGCGCGGCGGGAGGTCGTCCTGCGGCAAGGCGCGCAAGGCCTTGCGCAGCGTCATGATGGTGTCGTGTCGCGCGCGCAAGCTGGCGTCGGCAGCGAGGCGGCGCTCGAGGTCGGCGGCCGACGCCGGATCGAGCTCGCCGTCGCAGTAGGCCTGCAACAGCAGCTCCTCGTGATCGCGGTCGTCGTTGGTCATGGTGCGGTGTCTCTCAATTCGTCCATCAGCAGTTTGCGGGCGCGGGACAGGCGCGACATCACCGTGCCGATCGGGATGCTGGCGATCTCGGCGATGTCGCGATAGTTGAGCTGGTGCAGCTCGCGCAGCACGATGATCTCGCGATAGGGCGCCGGCAGCCGGTCCAGCGCCTGCTGCACCTCAGCGGCTTCGGCCTTGTGCAGCACGATCGCTTCCGGGGTGTCATTCCCAGCCGTGTAGATCCCTTCCTGTTCGAGCTGCTGCCGTTCCGGCATGCTCAGGTCCTCGGTGAACACCACGTTGCGTGACCTGTTCTTCAACAGCCAGCTGTAGGCGGCGTTGCGCACGATGGTCAGCGACCACGCCCGCGCATTGACGGCGCCGAAGCCGCGAATGCCGCGAAAGGCGCGCAAGGCGGCGTCCTGCACCACGTCCTCGGCATCGGCGGCGCTGCCGGTCAGCCATTTCGCCAGCCGATAGGCTTCCGCCAGGTTGGGCAGAAACACCTCGTCGAACAGATCGCGGTCACTCTTGTCCGTCAAACCGGCATCCGCAGGCGTTGGCAGGGAACGATACGAGGCGCGTGCGGATGCTTCTACCATGCTTTGTGGCCATCGGCACGGCGGCTGGAGGTCCGCCGTGCCGACGGCTCCGGGACGGAGCCGGGGGGCCGTCCCGGCGTTCACGGCTTGACCACGACCTTTCCGACCATGTGCGGATGCAGTCCGCAGAAATAATCGAAAGTGCCTGGCGTCGTGAACGTGAACGAATAGGACTCGTCGGTGTCGAGCGCCTTGGAGCGGAACGCCTTGCCGCCGTTGACCACCGAGTGCGGGATGTCGTCGTGGTTGACCCAGGTCACGGTGGTGCCGACGCCGATGTCGAGCTGCTGCGGCCCGAAGGTGAAGTTGTCGATGGTGATGGTGGCCGGCGCCGCGCTGTGAGCGTTCTGCGCCGACGCCAGGGTAAGCGCCAGCGCCACGCCCACGAGCGGGCCCGACAGGGTGGCGAGGATGAGAGCGCGGCGCCCAGCGAGGCGGCCGAACAAGGCACGCATGGTGTGGTCTCCTGATCAGCCGGCCAGCGTCGTATCGATGAAGGCCAGCGGTTTGTCGCCCTGTGTCACGGTCACGCTCGACAGCCCGAGCATCGCGCGCAGCCGCTCGGCCGGCACCACCATCGGGCCGGGTGACGGCGCCGCCCCCGGCGCCGGCTGCGGAAACGCGGTCGACATCGCGGTGTGGAACGTGATGTTGCCTTCCACCTTCTGGGCGAGCTGGTGGATATGGCCATTGAGGATGGTGACCGAGCCGAAGCGCTTGAGCATCATCAGCACGCGCGTGCCGTCCTGGGTGCCCCAGCCCCACTGCTCGTAGATCACCTGCAGCGGGATGTGCGCGAACACCACGATCGGGGTGCTGTTGGAGCGGTCTTTCAGATCGGCTTCGAGCCAGGCAAGCTGCTCCTCGCCGAGATTGCCGAGGCCGCCGCCCTTGAGATCGACGACATTGACAAGGCCGATGAAGTGCACGCCGTGGTCGTCGAAGGAATACCAGCCGGCACCCTTGCTGCCCTTGCCATAGCGCTCGAGATAGGCCTTGCCGCGATCCTCGTCGATGATGTCATGCTCGCCGGGAACGTAGTGGATCTGAACGCCCGTCTCGCTGAACACCTTGTCGGCGTTGTCGAATTCGCCCGGCTTGGAGAGATGGGTGATGTCGCCGGTGTGGATGATGAAGGACGGCTTGGCCTGCATCGCCTTGACCTTGGCCACCGCCTCGCGCAGCGTTCCCAGCGCATCGGGATTGGCGGCCTTGTCGAAGCCGATATGACTGTCGCTCATCTGCAGGAAAGTGAAGCCCTTGACCGGCTCCGCCGCGCGGGCCTCGCCGATCAGGCCGACCGAGCGCGGAATCCCGCCGCTGAGGGTCCACAGCACGCCAGTACCGGCCCAGACCATGCATTCCAGGGCATGGCGGCGGTCGATGGGATGTTCGGGGTCGAGAAGGGGGGTCTTGGCCATGGCAGTCTCCTTGAGGGCAGGCATTTGCGTGCTGCTCGGAAGGGGAGACTCGGAGATAGCGGGGTTTATTCCCGGTTTTTTCGGACATGAGCGAAAGGCGCCGGACGGTGCGGGGCGGACCTTCACGTCTCCGTGTGCTGGGGCATTCCATGTGCTGAGGCACCCGGATGTCGTTTTCGCTCATCCGGCCACAGTTCTCCCCCCCTGGTGAGGAGCGGCCCATCGGGCCGCGTCTCGAACCACGAGGCCGGGGCGTTTGCCGCAGGGCTGCACCGGGGAGCGGCGCCGTGGCCTCATCCTTCGAGACGTCCGCTACGCGGGCTCCTCTGGATGAGGAGAGGGTGTGGGCGCGTGCCTCCTCTCCGCGTCATCACCGGGCCGGCGCGCAGCGTCGAGACCCGGTGATCCAGCTTCGACTGACGTGCGTCATGTGGTGGACAAGCTGGCTGGCCGGATCAGGTCCGGCCATGACGCAGTGGTGGAACGTACGCCGCTCACTCACCGCAACGCCGGCACCACCAGGAACGGCAGCATGCCGAGCACGACGGCGACGAGGGCGAACGCCAGCAGCGCGTCGTAGCTGCCGGTGAAGTCGTGGATCAGGCCGCCGCACCATGAGCCCATGGCCGCGCCGAGGCCGCTGCCGATCGAGATGGTGCCGTAGATGGTGCCGACGCGGCGGCCGCGGAAGATCTTCATGGCGGTCGCGGTGATCAGCGGGCCGCGCGAGCCGATCATGCTGCCGAAGCAGACGACGAAACCCGTGAGCAGCCAGACGTTGGGATAGCTCTTCAACAGCCACAGCATGCCGATGCCGGTGATCGACAGCGCATAGCTGAACAGCACTGAGCGGCGGCGGCCGATGACGCCGTCGAGCCAGGTGATCGAGAGCATGCCGAACAGCAGCACCACGCCGGAAAAACCCCAGGCCGTGGCGGCCAGCAGCGGCGGGAAGCCGGCATCGACCAGATACGCCACCACCTGTGCGGAGATCGCGAACATGCCGACCGCGGTGAAGAAGAAGGTCGCGAACAGCGCCCAGAAAGCGTGGTGGCGCATTGCGCCCGGCAGCGTCCAGTGGTCGTCGTCATGCGCAGTGTCCGCGGCCGGCCGCACCACCTCGGCGGAGCCGGCGGCGAGCCGCCGCCACGGCAGCAGCAGCAGCGGCACCAGCAGCACCAGCATGGCGACGCCATAGCAGCGATAGGCGCCGCGCCAGCCGATGTGATCGATCAGCAACTGCGACAGCGGCAGCATCACCAGCACGCCGGCGCCGGTGGCGGAATAGACCACGGACATCGCCGTCGGCAGGCCCCTGCCGAACCAGCGGCCGAGCAGGATCGAGTTCGGCACGTTGCCGATGCTGGCGATGCCGAGGCCGACGCAGAGCCCGAGGCTGAGCTGGAATTGCCAGAGCTTCTCGCCATGCGCCGCGACCAGGAAGGCGCCGCCGAGCGCCGCGAGGCCGAGCGCATAGGTCGCGCGGGGACCTGAGCGGTCGAACAGCCGGCCGACGAACGGCCCGACCAGCCCGCCGGTCAGCGCCGCCAGCGAGTAGATCGAGATCACCTGGCCGCGATCCCAGCCGAAGCTGTCGGAGATCGGCAGCAGGAACACGGTGAAACTCTCGCCGAGCCCGCGCCCGAGCACCGACAGCACGAAGCACAGCGCCAGCACCGCGAGCGCGATCATGGTGGTGCGGGTCAGCCGGTCGGCCGGGCGGGCCATGGTGGTGCGATCATCCATGCGGACATGGAGCCCGATCCGTGTGCGAAACACATCAGCGCTTTGCGAATGCCCCCATGCGGGTGCCACGGTGCGGTGCGGGAGAGGGCGTTCGTCGCTGACACGGCGTCATTTTCGGCGGCGGCCGTATTTTGTTGCGTCATCACCGGGCCGACGCGCAGCGTCGAGACCCGGTGATCCAGCTTGCGGTGGTCGTATGCGGTTGGAAGGAAGCTGGATGCGCGGGTCAAGCCCGCACATGACGCGGAGGGTGGAGAGGGGAATGGTCCGCCAGTGGCTTTGAAACCACCCGCTCAGAACAGCAGCGGCTGCGCCGCGGCGGCGGCGGCCTTCAGCGGCGGCAGGAAGCGGTCGATCATCTCGCCGGTGGAGATGCGATCGACATGGGCGCCGACATTGATCGCGGCGACGATCAGGCCGTCATAGCGGTGCACCGGCACGGCGATGGAGCGGAAGCCGTCCTCGGCTTCCTGGTCGACCAGCGAGTAGCCCTTGCTGCGGTCAGTGATGATGGTGGCGAGCAGCACGTCCCTGTCGAGCACCGTGAACGGCGTCTGCGCCTTCAGCGGCATGCGCGCGATCGCAGCGCTGAGCTCCTCGTTGCTGAGCCGGCCGAGCAGGGCGCGGCCGACCGAGGTGCAGAACGACGGCAGGCGGTAGCCGATGTCGATGCCGGCGGAGAACACCCGCGCCGGGCTCGCGCGGGCGATGAAGATCGCTTCGTCGCCGTCGAGGATGGCGAGCGAGCACACCTCCTTGGTCTCGGATGCGACGCGGTCGATCATCGGCTGCATCACCGCGACCGTCTGGCTCGACGACAGAAAGGCGGACGCCAGCGCCAGCACTTTCGGCGTCAGCGAGAACAGCTTGCCGTCGCCGGCGACGAAGCCGCCCCTTTCCAGCGTGATCAGGATGCGGCGGGCGGTGGCGCGGGGAAGATTCGCGGCCTTGGCGATGTCGCTCAGCGTCATCGGCCGGTGGTCGGCACCGAACAGCTGCAGCACGCGCAGGCCGCGGTCGAGGCTCTCGATGAACTCCGGGCCTTCGCGCCGTGCGTCTTCTTCCGCGGCCGTCCGCTTCACTCTGGGCATTGCTCGCCTGTCCGTCCCGGGGCGGAGATTCGCGTCCCTCGTGTCCCGGTTCTAACATTCGCATCACTTTGCGGCAGGCTCTTTTGCGAATGTTAGAACCAAAGGGACACTAGAAAATATAAGATTCGAGTGTGGTTGGGGGTCTGACATTCGCTTGAAGGACCCGCGGCTATGCTGAAGCGAATGTCAGATCCACCACACTCGTGGACGGGAGCATATTTTTCATGCCCGCGCACCCTCTGCCGCAGGTCCCGCGAGCAGGGCCTTGAGGTCGAAGGCGGGATCGGCGGCCTGTGCCGGTGTCGGCGAGACGCCGGCGGCGATCAGGCGGCGGGCGAGCAGTTGCTCGCCGGGGCGGTTGATGCTGTCAACAGCGACGAGGCGCTTGTCGCGATAGGCGAGCACCGAGAACGCGCCATCCGCGGGGCGGCCGCGAATCACGTGGAGATCGGCGCCGTCGGACAGGCCGACGATCTGCAGCTTGGCGTCGTACTGGTCCGACCAGAACCGTGGCACGCTGGCATAGGGCGCGGGCCGGCCGGCGATCGCCGAGCCGACCGTCTTGCCCTGGTCCTGGGCGTGCTGCACCGATTCGAGCCGGATGCGCCGGCCAATGAAGGCGTTGTGGTGGTCGCTGCAGTCGCCGGCCGCGTAGATGTCGGGATCGGCGGTGCGGCCGTGTTCATCGACCACGATGCCGTTGCCGCAGGGCAGGCCCGCTGCGGCGGCGAGTTCGGCGTTCGGCACGCCGCCGACGCCGACCAGCACGCGGTCGCCCTCGAGGCGGGTGCCGCTGGTGCAGGTCACCACCAGCGTGCCGCTGGCGGAGCGCTCGATCCGCGCCACGCTGTCGTCGAGGTGGATGTCGACGCCGTGGCGACGATGCAGGTCGAGCAGCGCCTGCGACACCGCCGGCGACACCGCGCGGCCGAGCAGCCGCGGCGCCGCCTCGATCACGACAGCCGACTTGCCTAGCTTGCTCGCGGAGGCGGCGACCTCGAGGCCGATGAAACCGCCGCCGATCACGACAAGGCGGGAGAGGGCACCGAGCTCGGCCTTGAGGTGATGGGCATCGCTGAGCGTGCGCAGAGTGAGCACGCCGGGCAGATCGGCGCCGGGCACGTCGAGACGCCGCGCGCGCGAACCGGTGGCGATGATGAGCTTGTCGAAGGGCAGTCGGTCGCCATTCGCGAGCGCGATCGTGTGGGCGTGGCGGTCGATGGCAGTGGCGGCATGGCCGAGCACGAGGTCGATGCCGCGGTCGCGGAAGAATTTGTCGTCGCGCAGGATCAGGCTGTCTTCGGAGGCGGTGCCGAGCAGGAACGCCTTCGACAGCGGCGGCCGCTGGTAGGGCAGCGCGGTCTCGTCGGCAACGATGCGGATGGGGGCGGCATAGCCGTCGTCGCGCGCGGCAAGCGCCGCCTGCACGCCGGCATAGGAGGCGCCGATGATCAGAAGGCCGCTCACAGCTGGCGCTCCGGCACATGCACGGTGAGCGTCATCGTGCCGGCCGGCGCGATCACCTGGCAGCCGAGCCGGCTGGTCGGGCGCCGCTCGGCGGCGACCGCGGCGAGCACGGCCTCCTCCTGGTCGCCCAGTGGCGGCAGCGCCGCCAGCGAGGCTTCGTCGACGTAGACATGGCAGGTCGCGCAGTCGAGACAGCCGCCGCATTCGGCCTCGATACCGCGCACGCCATTGCGGATCGCCGCCAGCATCACACTGGTCCCGGCGGGGACGTCGACAACTTCAGCCGCGCCGGACGGCTGCACAAAGCGGATCTGCGGCATCTGCTCCTCCAATTTGGTTCGTTGTTCGAACGTATGTTCATTCTAAGAACAGAGCAAGATGGCTGATCGAGTAGACCAGCTGCCGCGAAACGATCGCACTGCACAACAATTATGCGCGCTCGCCCGTCTTTCGAGCAGTTCTAAGGGACTTGCATTCCGCCGCAAGGCGGTTAAAATCGGACAAAAGTTCGATAGACGAACAGACTGTTTTCTCACAACGCGGCCATCGGGACCGCATCGGGAGGCGCCAGCCATGATGAGCCAGGAACAGAATGATCTGATCACCCGCGTCGGTCCCAAGGATCCCGCCGGCAAGCTGATGCGGCTGTACTGGCAGCCGGCGGCGCTGGTCGACGAGCTGGAGGGCGCGCGCCCGATCAAGGCGGTGCGGCTGCTCGGCGAGAACTTCGTGCTCTTCCGTGACGAGACCGGCCGCTACGGCATGATGGACCGCGACTGCCCGCACCGCGGCGCGGATCTCGCGTTCGGCCGCCTGGAGAACGGCGGGCTGCGCTGCGCCTTCCATGGCTGGCTGTTCGACGTCGACGGCAACTGCCTGGAGACCCCGGCCGAGCCGGTCGACTCGCCGCTGTGCAAGAACATCAAGCAGCGCGCCTACCCGGTGGTCGAGAAGGGCGGCATCCTCTGGGCTTATCTCGGCGAGGGCGAGCCGCCGGCGTTTGCCGAGCTCGACTGCTTCGTCGCGCCCGATGCCTATACTTTCGCCTTCAAGGGCCTGATCGAGTGCAACTGGCTGCAGGCGCTGGAGGTCGGGATCGACCCTGCGCACGCCTCGTTCCTGCATCGCTTCTTCGAGGACGAGGACACCGCCGTGTCCTATGGCAAGCAGTTCCGCGGTGCCTCGGCGGACAGCGACCTGCCGATGACGCGCATCCTGCGCGAGTACGACCGCCCGATCATCAACGTCGAGCGTACCGAGTACGGCCTGCGGCTCGTGGCGCTGCGTGAAATCGACGCGGAGCGCACCCATGTGCGGGTGACCAACCAGCTGTTTCCGCACGGCTTCGTCATTCCGATGAGCACGGAAATGACCATCACCCAGTGGCATGTGCCGGTGGATGACACCCACTGTTACTGGTATGCGATCTTCACCAGCTATACCAAGCCGGTGGACAAGCAAAAGATGCGCGAGCAGCGGCTGGAGCTGTATGAACTTCCAGACTACAAGTCGCGGCGGAACAAGGCCAACGACTACGGCTTCGATCCGCACGAGCAGGCGACCGAGACCTATACCGGCATGGGATTGGACATCAACGTGCACGACCAATGGGCCGTCGAATCGATGGGAGCGATCCAGGATCGCACCCGCGAGCATCTCGGCCAGTCCGACAAGGCGATCATCCAGTATCGCCGCCTGCTGCGGCAGGAGATCGAGAAGGCGGTGGCGGGCGGCAAGCCGCTGCTGCATCTCGATGCGGCGCATGCGCGCAGCATCCAGGGACCGGCGACGATGGACGGTATCGGTCCGACCCGCGGCTGGGAGACCTACTGGATGGAGGTCGACGTCAAGCGGCGGCGCGGTGCGCCCTGGGCCGCACCGGTGCCGGCCGACATTGCGGACAAGGTGACGCATCTGATCACAGCGGCAGAATAATCCGGATCAGGCGATGTCAGGGAGGAAACAATCGTTGAGCTTTGTGGCACGGCATAATCTGTGGTCCGACGAGCAGAAGGACGCCGCGGTCCGGCTGCGCCGGATCGCGGAGGAGCACAAGCTCGATACCATCCGTCTGTCGTTCCCCGACCAGCACGGTCTGTTGCGCGGCAAGACGCTGATCGCGGGTGAGGCGCTGGCCTCGCTCGAAGGCGGCTGCTCCATCACCACCACGATGCTGGCGAAGGACACCTCGCACCGCACGGTGTTTCCGGTGTTCACCGCCGGCGGCGGCTTCGGCATGCAGGAGATGCAGGGCGCCGCCGACGTGCTGATGGTCGCAGACCCCACCACGTTTCGTGTGCTGCCGTGGGCGCCGACCACCGGCTGGGTGCTGTGCGACCTCTACTTCTCCGATGGCCGCCCGGTGCCGTTCGCGACGCGCGGGCTTTATCGCTCAGTAATTGATCGCCTGGCACAGCGCGGCTACGACTTCATGGCTGGCCTCGAGGTCGAATTCCATGTCTTCAAGATCGAGGACCCGCGCCTCTCGCCGAAGGATGCGGGATCGCCGGGCTTCCCGGGCGAACCGCCGGCCGTCAGCCTGCTGTCGCAGGGCTATCAGTACCTGACCGAGCAGCGCTACGACCTGATCGAGCCGGTGCTCGAGCTGATCCGCCGCGACGTCGTCGGGCTCGGCCTGCCGCTGCGCTCGATGGAGGTCGAGTACGGCCCGAGCCAGTGCGAGTTCGTGTTCCAGCCGACCGTCGGTCTCGCGCCGGCGGATATCATGGTGCTGTTCCGCAGCGCCGTGAAGCAGATCTGCCGCCGCCACGGCTATCATGCCACCTTCATGTGCCGGCCGCGCATCCCCAATGTGATGTCGTCGGGCTGGCATTTGCACCAGTCGCTGGTGTCGCGCGCGACCGGCGAGAATGCTTTCATGTCGAAAGAGGCCGATGTGCTGTCGCCGCTCGGCAAGACCTACATGGCGGGCCTGCTCGATCACGCCCGCGCCTCGGCGGTGTTCTCGACCCCGACCATCAACGGCTACAAGCGCTATCGCTCCTATTCGCTCGCGCCCGACCGCGCGATCTGGGGACGCGACAACCGCGGCGTGATGATCCGCGTGCTGGGCGGACCTAACGATCCGGCGAGCCGGCTGGAAAACCGCATCGGTGAGCCGGCGGCCAATCCGTATCTCTACATGGCGTCGCAGATTCTCGCAGGCCTCGACGGCGTCGATCGCGGGCTCGACCCCGGGCCATCAGCCGACACACCCTATGAGACCAAGGCGAGCCTGCTGCCGAAGTCGCTGCGGGAGGCGGTGTTCGCGCTCCAGGAAGATCCGTTCTTCCGCGACGCGCTGGGCGCGAACTTCGTCGACTACTACGTCCATATCAAGACTGCGGAAATCGAGCGCTTCCAGGCGGAGATCACCGAATGGGAGCAGCGCGAATATTTCGAGATGTTCTGAGGCTAATGTCGTGCACAGGGGACTGAACACCATGAAGAAAACGGCAAGACTGGGCTCCATCCTGGCCATCCTCGGCCTGACCGCCACCGCGGCATCCGCCGATGTCATCAAGGTCGGCGTGATCGGCACCATGTCCGGTCCCTACGCGCTGTTCGGCCAGAACTTCAAGATGGGCATCGATGCCTGGGTCGCCGAGCACGGCAATAAGGTCGGCGAGCACCAGGTCGAGTTCGTCTACCGCGACGAGGAATCGCCCAATCCGGCGAAGTCCAAGGCGCTGGCTCAGGAACTGCTGGTCAAGGAGAAGGTGCAGTACCTCGCCGGCCTCTACTTCACGCCGGACGCGCTTGCAGTTGCGCCGCTGCTGGAGGAGGCGAAGACCCCGCTCGTGGTGCTGAACGCCGCCACCTCGATGATCGTCGAGAAGAGCCCCTACATCGTCCGCACGTCGTTCACCATGTGGCAGAACACGGTGCCGGCGGCGAAGGTCGCCAAGAAGAACGGCTCCAAGAAGGTGGCCATCGCCGTCAGCGACTATGGTCCGGGCATCGATGCCGAGACGGCCTTCCGCAAGACCTTCGAGGCCGAGGGCGGCGCAGTGGCGGAGGCGATCCGCATGCCGCTCAACACCACGGACTTCGGTCCGATCATGCAGCGGATCAAGGATTCCGGCGCCGACACCATCTTTACATTCCTGCCGGCCGGCCCGCCCACGCTCGGCTTCGTCAAGGCCTACATCGACAACGGCCTCAAGGCCTCCGGCGTCAAGCTGATGTCGACGGGTGACGTCGTCACCGAGCCTGATCTGCCGAACATCGGTGACAACGGCATCGGCATCCTGTCGACCTATCACTATGCGGTGTCGCACCCGTCGGCCGAGAACAAGGCATTCCTCGATCAGCTCACCAAGGGCGGCGGCAAGCTCGACGAGGTGACGATGACATCGGTCGCGGCCTATGACGGCGCCCGCCTGATCTACAAGATGATCGAGGCGACCGGCGGCAAACGCGATCCGGACAAGGCGATCGCCGCAGTCAAGGGCATGAGCTGGGTCAGCCCGCGCGGCCCGGTGTCGATCGACCCGGCCACCCGCCATATCCGTCAGAACGTGTATCTGCGTGAAGTGGCCAAGGAGGGCGGCAAGCTGATCAACAAGGAGATCGAGACCTTCAAGGATCAGCCAGACTGGGCGATGAGCGCGAATTAGGACCGGGAACGCGAACACGAGAGTGGCACGGGAGCTGCATGGCGCCGGGCCATGCAGCCACCACTCTTGGTTCACCTAGCCCAGCCCTTGCGAGACCTTCGGCGATGACCTCCAGCCCGGTGCCCTTCATCCGGCGGTCGGCCCGCGCGGCCGATTCGTCGAAGGCCGCTGTCGGGCGGCGGCCGTTGTCGTCTATAACGGCGGGGTTTGCGGATTCGCGGCCTGCCGGCACGACGGGATGACATCTTGCGCACGATACTGAGCATCGGCCTCGACGCCGTTTCCTACGGCATGGTGCTGTTCACGATCTCGATCGGCCTGTCGATCATGATGGGCCTGATGCGGGTGGTGAACCTCGCCCATGGCGCGTTCGCGATGATCGGCGGCTATCTCGCGTCCTATGCGCTGCGCACGCTCGGCGTGAACTACGCCGTCGCGATCCTGATCGCGGTCGTCGGCACCATCCTGATTTCCATTCCGTTCGAGGTCCTGCTGTACCGCAGGATCTACCGCAAGTCCGACGCGCTGAGCCAGTTGCTGCTGACCATCGGCATCACCTTCATCATCATCGGTGTCGCCAACTTCGTGCTCGGGCCGACGTCCAAGGCGATCCCACTGCCGGCGCTGCTGAGCGGCCCGATGGACATCGGCTTCCGCATGATCCCGACGCACCGGGTGTTCGTCATCGCGTGCGGCGGCCTGACAGCACTGGCGCTGTGGCTGCTCTTGGAGCGCACCGATTTCGGTGTGCGGCTGCGGGCGGCCGTCGACAATGGCGACATGGCGGAAGCGCTCGGCATCCGCACCGAAGTCATCTATGCGGCGACCTTTGCGCTCGCGGTCGGGCTCGGCGCATTCGGCGGCGTCGTGGGTGCCGAGTTGCTGCCGATCGAGCCGTTCTACGCGCTGCGCTACATGGTGACCTTCCTGGTGGTGGTGTCCGTCGGTGGCGCCGGGTCGATCGTCGGGGCGCTGTCGGCGTCCCTGCTGCTTGGGCTCGCCGACACCACCGGCAAGTATCTCGCGCCCGAGTTCGGCGAATTCTTCTTCTACCTGGCGGTGATCGTGATTGTCTTCCTGTTCCCGCACGGTCTGTTCGGACGGGCGCATTGAGATGACGGTGCCTGGAACAGACATGGCTCTCGCCGCGCCTCGATCCATCCCGGTCGAATTGACCGGCATCGGCGTGGTCGCGGCGCTCGGGGTGACCGGCTACTTGCTGTTTCCCGATGATCTCGCCTTCCTTACACGCCTGATCAGCCTGACACTGCTGGTGCTGTCGCTTGATCTCGTCACTGGCTATTGCGGGGTCGCAACCCTCGGGCAGGCGGCGCTGTTCGGCATCAGTGCCTATGTTGTCGGCAACGCCTGCATCGCCGGGATCACCAATCCACTGATCCTGCTGGTCATCGGCCTTGTCGCCGGTGCGTTCACGGGGCTCGTGTCGGGGGCCCTGATCACGCGCTTCCGCGGCCTGCCGCAGCTCGTGCTGTCGATCGCCTTCGGTCAGCTCGTCGCCGCGCTCTGCAACAAGCTGTCGGTCTGGACGGGCGGCAGCGACGGTCTGTCAGGCATCTCGCCGGCGCCGGTGCTCGGCCTGTTCTCGTTCGACATGTATAGCCGCACCGCCTACATATTCTCGATCGTCGTCCTTGCGGTCGTTCTGGCACTGTTGCTGCGGTTCGTGCGCTCGCCATTCGGGCTGCTGAGCCGCGGCATCCGCGACGACGACCTGCGTGCGCGGGCGCTCGGCGTGTCGGTCTATCCGCGTCTCGTCGTCATGTACGGTGTGTCCGGTGCAGTGGCCGGCATCGGCGGCGCGCTGATGGCCATCACCACCGGTGTCGTCGGCCTCGACAGCGTTGGATTCGAACGCTCGGCGGAAGCGCTGGTCATGCTGGTGCTCGGTGGCGCGGGGCATCTGTGGGGCGCGCTGGTCGGCGCGGTGATCTTCCAGATCTTCGAGCACATCGTCTCCGCCACCAACCCGTTCCACTGGATGACGCTGGTCGGCCTGCTGCTGGTGCTGATCGTGGTGTTTGCGCCGCGCGGCCTCGTGCACGGCATGGGAGTCGTCTGGACGCGCCTGAGAACGCGGGGAGGGCAGTCATGAGCGAGCTTATCGAGCTGCATGGGGTCTCGCGCTCGTTCGGCGGCCTTCACGTCAACCGTGACGTGTCTTTCACGCTGGCAAGCGGTGACCGTGTCGCCCTGATCGGCCCCAACGGCGCCGGCAAGACCACGCTGGTCAACGTCATGTCCGGCGAACTGGCGCCGTCCGGTGGCCGGGTCGTGTTCTGCGGCGAAGATGTCAGCCGGCTGCCGATGGCGCAGCGGGTGCGGCGTGGCCTGGTGCGCACGTTCCAGATCACGCGGCTGTTCATCAGCCTGACAGCGGCCGACAATGTCATGCTGGCGATCATGCAGCGCCGCGGCCTGACCCGTCGTGTGCTGTCGGTGGCAGCCCATGCCCGCGACGTGCGGGCCGAATGCCAGGGGCTGCTGGACACGCTCGGCATCGGCGCGCTGGCCGATCTGCCGGTGTCGCAGCTGGCATATGGGCAGCAGCGGCTGCTCGAGCTGGCCATCGGCCTTGCGCTCAATCCCAAGGTGCTGCTGCTCGACGAGCCGGCCGCCGGTGTTCCGCACGATGAAGCGCCGCGCATCCTGGAGGCGATCGACCGCCTGCCGGCGGATATTGCCGTGCTGATGATCGAGCACGACATGGATCTGGTGTTCCGTTTCGCCAAGCGCGTGCTGGTGCTCGCCGGCGGACGGCTGATTTTCGAAGGCACGCCTGCGGCGGTCGCGACCGACGACGAGGTGCGCCGTGCCTATCTCGGGAGCTATGCCCATGCCCGCCGCACGGCTTGATGTCGAGCACCTGAGCGCCGGCTACGGCCCGACGCAGGTCGTCTCAGACATGTCCTTCGCGATCGATGCGGGGCATCGCCTCGCCGTCCTCGGCCGCAACGGGGTGGGCAAGACCACGCTGCTCGCCACCTTGATGGGGCTGACCACCCGCCATCAGGGGCGGATCAGCGTCGATGGCCAGAACGTTGCCGAAACCCGCGCTTCGGCGCGCGCGCGCTCGGGGATCGGCTATGTGCCACAGACCCGCGACATCTTCAGGTCGTTGTCGGTGGAGGAAAATCTCGTCGCCGGCCTGAAGGGCCGTCCGCGCGCGGCGCTCAACGAGGCCTATGAGATGTTTCCGCGCCTTGCCGAGCGGCGGCGCAATCTCGGGCAGCAGCTGTCCGGCGGCGAGCAGCAGATGCTGGCGATGGCGCGCACGCTGCTTGGGCAACCCTCGATCCTGCTGCTGGATGAGCCCCTGGAAGGCCTTGCTCCGGTGATCTGCGATGAGCTGATGGCGATGATCTCGAAGCTCGCTGCATCGGGCGACATGACTGTGTTGCTGGTCGAGCAGCAGATCGAGCGTGCACTTGACTTCGCCGACAGCGTCATCGTCATCGAGCGCGGCCGCGCCGCCTGGACAGGGGCGGCGAGCGAAATGAAGCAGGATCGCGCGCTCGTCGAGCGTCTCCTTGGCGTGGGAATCCACTGAACCCGTTCGACCGGCGCCGCGCGCCGGCAGTCAGTCGGCGATGACCGCGTAAAGGTCCGCAGCCGCCTTGGCGCCGCGAAGCTTCGCCAGTGTGTCGGCGGCCTTCAGCTTGCGAGCGACCAGCGCGAGCGGAACGAGCTGCTCTTTTTCAGCGGCCGCAGGCAGTAGCAGCAGAAACACGATATCGACGGCCTGCTGGTCGATGGCATCGAACTCGATAGGCTGCTTCATGCGGGCGAGCACGCCGAAAGGTCGGTTCACCGTGGCGAGGCGGGTGTGGGGGATGGCGACGCCGCTGCCGACACCGGTCGATCCCAGCTCTTCACGCTTGAGGAGTTCGGCCAGCATGTCGTCAGCCGACAGGTCGAGGCCGCTGGCCGCCTTTCTGGCGAGCTCCTGCAGCAGTTGTCGCTTGCTGGTCGCGCGCACGTTCACCAGGGTGTCGTCGGGCGACAGAAAGTCCGAGATCTTCATGATGACACTGATCCGATCCGTGACGCTTTGATTTTTGACGCGCGTTCCCCACGCGAACCGGTACTCGCCCCCGGATCAAGTTCCGGGGCATGCTTCGCTCGAGAACGCTTCAGTCCGGCGCCCGCAGCCGGTACCCGATGCCGGCCTCGGTCAAAATGTATTGCGGTTGCTCGGCATCGCCTTCGATCTTCTGCCGCAGCTGGCGAATGTAGACGCGCAGGTACTGCGCGTCGGTCAGATCGTCCCACAGCTCGCCAAGCAGGAAGCGATGGGTCAAAACCTTGCCGGCATGCTGCACCAGGATCCGCAGCAGGTCGTACTCCTTCGGCGACAGTTTGACCTCGCGATCGCCAACCTTGACAATGCGACGGACGAGATCGACCGACAGGTCACCGGCGCGAAAGATCGGCCGCTCGCCCTGAACCTGCAACTGGTGACGCAGCGCGGCGCGGATGCGCGCCAGCAGTTCGTCCATGCCGAACGGCTTGGTGACATAGTCGTCGGCGCCGAGATCGAGCGCTTGGACCTTGCCTGCCTCGTCGCCGCGGCTCGACAGCACGACCACCGGAATGCTGTCGTTGCGGGCGCGGATCATGCGCAGCAGTTCATGGCCCTGGATGTCGGGCAGACCGAGATCGAGAATGACCAGGTCCGGCTCTTTGCCCAGCAGCTCCAGAGCCGTCTTGCCATTCGGCGCGTCCAGGATCTCGTACCCTTGCGTGCTGAGGCCCATGCGCAGCAGCTTGCGGATGGGAGGTTCGTCGTCAACGACGAGGATCTTGATCGGGGCGGCACTCATGCGGCGGTATCCAGTGCTTGGCTCGTCTTGGGGATCGGCAGGCGAATGGTCAGGACCGCGCCGGAACGGTCCGTTCGATTGGCTGCGGTGATGGACCCGTGCATGGCCTCGACGAAGCCGCGCGAGATGGCAAGGCCAAGGCCGGTGCCGGCACGGACGTGGTCCCCCTTCTGAGCGCGGTAGAACTTGTCGAAGATGTTGGTGAGATCGTTCGGTGGAATGCCTTCGCCTTCGTCGAGCACCTGCAGGTAGACGGCATTTGCCTCGCGCCAGCTGCGCAACTCGACGGTGCTGCCCGCCGGTGCATATTTGGCAGCATTATCCAGCAGATTGAACAGCACCTGCTCGAACAGCACGGCGTCGAGTTCCAGCATAGGCAGATCATGCTGCAGCGACAGCTCGATATGATGCAGGGTCAGGATCTTGGTGGCGCGCCGCAGCGCGCTGCCGACAATGTCGCCGAGATCATGCAGGGCGAAGTTCGGTACCACCGCGCCGGACTCGAGCTTGGTCATGTCGAGCAGGTTGGCGATGAAGCGGTTGAGGCGCTCGGACTCGTCGATGATGGTGGCGAGCAGGTCGACCTTTTCCGGGTCGCTGAGCTTGGCCGAGAAATCCCGCAGCGCGCTGGCGGATCCCAATACCGAGGCGAGTGGTGTCTTGAGGTCGTGCGAGATCGAGGTCAGCAGCGCCGAGCGCAGGCGGTCGGTCTCCACCGTTCGCTTGACACGGTCGATGTCCTCGACGAGGTGCACGCGCTCGATCGCGAGCGCGGCCTGATCCATCAACGCATCGAGCAGCCGGCGCTGGTCGGGAGTGAGGATTGGTCCCGTGCGGTCGTCATCGATGCCGACCACGCCGATCGGGCCACGTCCGGTGCGGATGGGAAGAAACAGCCGCTTGGCGCCGGGCAGGGTGTCGGAGCCGCGGCCGGCGGGGCGGTCATGGTTCCAGGTCCAGTTGGCGGCCGCAAGATCGGCCTGATCGAGTTCATCTTCGGGCGGATAGCCGGTCTTGACGGCGAGCAGCCCGTTCTCCGGCAGCAAAAGTACGACCCGCACCTTCAGCATCAGCGCGGTCTGGTAGGCGGTCGCCCACAGCACGTCGTCGAGCGCGGCGGTTCCTGCCAGCTTGCGGCTGAATGAATACAGATACTCGGTGGTCCGGGCGCGATCGGTCGCGGCGTCTGCCTGGCTGCGGACGCGGGCCGCGACATTGGAGACGAGCAGCGCGATCAGCATGAAGAAGAAGAACGCGACCACGTTGGTCGGGTCTGTGATCGTGAAAGTATAGATCGGCGGCAGGAAGAAGAAGTTGTAGCACAGCGAGGCCGCAAGGCTCGCCAGCAGGGACGGAAACAGGCCATAGCGAACCGCGGTCGCGACCACGGCGGTGAGAAACACCAGGTCGATGTTCTCGATGCCCATCAACGGCTGGATCAGCAGGCCGACGCCGAGTGCGATCAGCACCATCACCAGCGCCATCGCATAAGGCCATGGCTTGAAAGGCTCGGTACGCTCCGCCGTGCGCACGCTACGAGCGGTCGAGGCCATCTCGGCGTCGACCTTGTCGCCGGCGATGACATGGACGCTGATGTTGCCGGCGCTGCGCACCAGCTCGTGCACCACCGATCCGCGGGTCAGCTCGAACCACCAGGAGCGGCTCGACTTGCCGACCACGATCTGGGTGACGTTGTTGGAGCGGGCGAAACTCAGGACGTCGTCGGCGATGCGCCGGCTGGCCGTTGGGATGGTCAGTGTTTCGCCGCCGAGCGTCTCGGCGAGACGCATCATGTCGGCGAGGCGGTCGCGTTCGGCCTGGTCGAGCTGCAGCGTGCGCCGGGTCTCGATACAGATCGCAGTCCACGGCGCGTGCAGCCGATCCGCCAGCCGCTTGGTGTAGCGGATCAGGCCGGCGGAGCGTGGATCTTCACTGAGGCACACCAGGATGCGTTCTCCGGCGGCCCACGGCCCCGGGATCGCATTGGCCTGCATGTGGGTGAGCAGTTGCTCGTCCACCCGCTCGGCGGTGCGGCGCAGCGCCAGTTCGCGCAGCGCGGTCAGATTGCCGGGCGAAAAATAATGCTCCAGCGCGCGTTCGGCCTGTTTGGGGACGTAAACCTTGCCTTCCTTGAGGCGCTGGATCAGGTCATCAGGTGTGAGGTCGATGAGTTCGACCGCGTCGGCGAGGTCGAAGATCGAATCCGGCACGGTTTCACGGACGCGCACCCGGGTGATCTGGGCAACGACGTCGTTGAGGCTTTCGATGTGCTGAATATTGACGGCACTGTAGACGTCGATGCCGTTGGCCAGCAACTCCTCGACGTCGAGGTAGCGTTTGGGATGGCGGCTGCCGGCGGCGTTGGTATGCGCCAGCTCGTCGACGATGGCGATCTGCGGGTGGCGGGCCAGCAGACCGTCGAGATCCATCTCCTCGATGACCTGGCCGCGATACTCGATCTGCCGTCGCGGCAGCACTTCGAGGCCTTCGAGCAGGGCCTGGGTTTCCAGTCGGCCGTGGGTCTCGACGACCCCGATCACCACATCGGCGCCCGCGCGCTTGCGGGCATGCGCGCTCTGCAGCATTTCGTAGGTCTTGCCAACGCCCGGAGCCGCGCCCAGAAAAATCTTGAGGCGGCCCCGGTGCTGGTCTTCGCGCCGGGCGGCCTCAAGGAGGGCGTCCGGCGACGGTCGGTGTTCAGAATCGCGGGTGCTGATGGCCATCAGGCACTCTAGTCCTCATGCGCCGCGCAAGGCACGGTCTTCATGCTATGGCGCTCAGTGCGTCTTGCTTGCCGCCTCGTCGAGCGCCAGGTTCAGCGCCAGCACGTTCACCCGCGGTTCGCCGAGCACGCCGGCGAGGCGGCCTTCGATCCGCTCGGTGACGAGCTTGCGCACGGCATCCTCCGGCATTTTCCGCGCTTTCGCAACACGCGGGACCTGGAAGTAGGCCGCGTCCGGCGAGATGTTCGGGTCGAGGCCGCTGGCCGACGTCGTGACCAGATCTGCGGGTACCGACGCGGATGCATTCTCTGCCTTGAGCTTGTCGATATCCTCCTTGACGCGGTCGACCAGTGCCTTGCTGGTCGGGCCGAGGTTGGAGCCGCCCGAGTTGGCTGCATTGTAGGGGGCGGGGACCGTCTTGGTCGAATCAGCCGGATCCGCGGCGGTGGTGGCCGAGGGACGACCATGGAAGTACTGGTCGCCCTTGAACTCCTGGCCGATCAAGGCCGAGCCGACGACTTTGCCGTCGCGCTCGATCAGGCTGCCTTGCGCCTGGGAGGGGAAGACGGCCTCGGCGATGCCGGTGACCGCCAGCGGGTAGGCGAGGCCGGTGATCGCCGTCAGCAGGACGACGATCACGATGGCCGGACGGACTTCTTTCAACATGATGGTTCTCCTCAGGCCAGGTGCAAGGCGGCAACGACGAGGTCGATCGCCTTGATGCCGACGAACGGAACGATGATGCCGCCCAGGCCATAGATCAGCAGGTTGCGCTTGAGCAGCGCACCGGCGCCGATCGGCCGGTAGGCCACGCCCTTCAGCGCGAGCGGAATCAGCGCGATGATGATCAGCGCGTTGAAGATGATCGCCGACAGGATGGCGCTCTGCGGGCTCGCCAGATGCATGATGTTGAGCACGCCGAGCTGCGGATAGAACGCCAGGAACATCGCCGGGATGATGGCGAAGTACTTGGCGACGTCGTTGGCGATCGAGAAGGTCGTCAGCGCGCCGCGGGTCATCAGCAGTTGCTTGCCGATTTCCACCACCTCGATCAGCTTGGTCGGGTTGGAGTCGAGGTCCACCATGTTGCCGGCTTCGCGCGCCGCCTGGGTGCCGGTGTTCATGGCGACACCGACGTCGGCCTGGGCGAGCGCGGGGGCGTCGTTGGTGCCGTCGCCGCACATCGCCACCAGCTTGCCCTTGGCCTGCTCGTCCCTGATCAGCTTCAGTTTGTCCTCCGGCGTCGCCTGGGCCAGGAAGTCGTCGACACCGGCCTCAGCTGCGATCGCCGCCGCGGTCATCGGGTTGTCGCCGGTGATCATCACGGTGCGAATGCCCATGCGCCGCAGTTCGGCGAAGCGCTCGCGGATGCCGCCCTTGACGATGTCCTTGAGCTGGATGACGCCGAGCAGGCGGCCGTCGAGCGCCACCGCCAGCGGCGTGCCGCCGGACTTGGCGATGTCGTCGGCGATGGTCTGCACTTCCCGGGTCACCTCGGCGCTGATCGCGGGTTGGAACGTGCGAACTGTGCCGGTCCCGGCCGCCACGGCGCGCGGCGCACCGCCGCCATTGAGGTAGTTCAGGATCGCGTCGACCGCTCCCTTGCGCACCGAGGAGTTGCCGGTGTCGACGCCGCTCATGCGGGTCTGCGCCGTGAAGGGCACGAAGGTGGCGCCGAGCTCGGACATGTCACGGCCGCGGATGCCATACTTTTCCTTGGCCAGCACCACGATGGAGCGGCCTTCCGGCGTCTCGTCGGCGAGCGAGGCGAGCTGAGCCGCATCCGCGAGCTCCTGCTCGGTGACGCCGCGGACCGGACGGAACGCGGTTGCCTGGCGGTTGCCAAGGGTGATGGTGCCGGTCTTGTCGAGCAGCAGCGTGTCGACGTCGCCGGCAGCCTCCACTGCACGGCCGGACATGGCGAGCACGTTGAAGCGCACCAGGCGGTCCATGCCGGCGATACCGATCGCTGACAGCAGCGCGCCGATCGTGGTCGGGATCAGCGTTACGAACAGCGCCACCAGCACGATCACCGAAATCTCGCCGCCGGCATAGGCAGCGTAGCTCGGGATGGTGACGGTCGCGAACACGAAGATGATGGTCAACCCTGCGAGCAGGATGTTGAGCGCGATCTCGTTCGGGGTCTTCTGCCGTTCGGCACCTTCCACCAGCTTGATCATGCGGTCGATGAAGGTCGAGCCCTGGGCCGCGGTGATGCGGACCCTGATCCAGTCCGACAGCACCTGGGTGCCGCCGGTGACCGCGGAGCGGTCGCCGCCGGATTCCCGGATCACCGGAGCGGATTCACCGGTGATGGCGGCCTCGTTGACCGAGGCGACGCCCTCGATCACCTCGCCATCGGAGGGGATGTTATCGCCGGCCTCCACCAGGACGATGTCGCCGACCTTCAGGCTGGTGCCGGACACCATGCGGTAGGTCCGGTCATTGCCCGAGCCGGTGAGCAGCTTGGCCTTGCTCTCGGTACGGGTCTTGCGCAGCGATTCCGCCTGCGCCTTGCCGCGGCCTTCCGCCACGGCTTCGGCGAAGTTCGCGAACAGCACGGTGAACCACAGCCACAGGATGATCTGGAAGGTGAAGCCGAGATCGGTGCCGCCGGTCACCAGCGAGCGGATGAAGATGACCGTGGTCAGGGCTGCAACCACCTCGACCACGAACATCACCGGGTTCTTGATCATCGCCCGCGGATCGAGCTTGGTGAAGGCGGAGCCGATTGCCGGCACCATGATCTTCGGATCGAAGAGCGTGGATACCGCGGCCCGTTTTTGCTGTTTCAACGTTTCCATGAACGTCACTCCAAAAGAGATCGATCAGAACAGGTTGTTGGCGGTCATCGCCAGGTGCTCGACGATCGGCCCGAGCGCCAGCGCCGGGAAGAAGGTGAGACCGCCGATGATCAGGATCACGCCGACCACGAGGCCGACGAACAAGCCGCCGGTTGTCGGGAAAGTGCCTGCGGATGCCGGGTGGGACTTCTTCTCGGCCAGCGAGCCGGCCAGTGCCATTGCTGGCACGATCATGAAGAAGCGGCCGATGAACATCGAGCTCGCCAGCGTCAGGTTGTAGAACAGCGTGTTGCCGCTGAGGCCAGCGAACGCGGAGCCATTGTTACCGGTCGCCGAGGTATAGGCGTAGAGCACCTCGGTGAAGCCGTGCGGGCCTGCGTTGGCCATCGAGGCCACCGCCGACGGCAGCACGACGGCGACCGCGGTCCAGCCGAGATAGCTCAACGGCAGCACCAGGATGGCGAGCATGGCCATCTTGACCTCACGGGCCTCGATCTTCTTGCCGACATACTCCGGCGTGCGGCCGACCATCAGACCGGCGACGAAGATCGCCAGCACGACGAACAGCAGCATGCCATAAAGGCCGGCGCCGACGCCGCCGATGATGATCTCGCCGAGCTGCATGTTGATCAGCGGGATCATGCCGCCGAGTGCAGTGAGGGAGTCATGCATGGCGTTGACCGCGCCGCAGGACGCGGCCGTCGTCACCACGGCGAACAATGCCGACCCGATGATGCCGAAGCGGACTTCCTTGCCTTCCATGTTGCCGCCGGTGAGGCCGAGGGCATTCAGGCCGGTGGTGCCGGAGGCTTCCGCCCAGTAGGTGACGGCGACACCGGCGATGAACAGCACGCCCATCACCGCGAAGATCGCCCAGCCCTGGCGCTGATTGCCGACCATGCGGCCGAACACGTTGGTCAGCGCGGCGCCGATCAGGAAGATCGACAGCATCTGCACGAAGTTGGACAGTGCGGTCGGGTTCTCGAACGGATGCGCGGCGTTGGCGTTGAAGAAGCCGCCGCCATTGGTTCCGAGCATCTTGATCGCGACCTGCGAGGCGACCGGGCCGACCGCGATGGTCTGCTTGGCTCCCTCGATGGTCGTGGCGTCGACATAGGCACCGAGCGTCTGCGGCATGCCCTGCCAAACCAGGAACAGCGCATAGACGATGCAGATCGGCAGCAGCACGTAGAGCGTGGTGCGGGTCACATCGACCCAGAAATTGCCGATGGTTCGCGCCGACGAGCGGGCGAAGCCGCGGATCAGGGCGACCGCCAGCGCGATACCGGTCGCACCGGACAGGAAGTTCTGGTGCGTCAGGCCGAGCATCTGGGTGAGATACGACATCGTGCTCTCACCACCATAGTTCTGCCAGTTGGTGTTGGTGATGAAGCTGATGGCGGTGTTGAATGCGAGATCCGGCGCGACCGCGGACTGGTCGGCGGGGTTGAACGGCAGGGCCGCCTGCAGCCGCATCACGACGTACAGGATGAGGAAGCCGCCGACATGGAACAACAGCATGGCGACGGTGTAGGTCAGCCAGTGCTGCTCGCGCTTTTCGTCGACGCCGCCAAGCCAGTAGATGGCGGCTTCGACCGGGCGCAGCACCGGGGAGAGGAACGTGCGTTCGCCGTTGAACACACGGGTCATATAGCCGCCGAGCGGCTTCACGAGCGCGATGACGATCGCGCAGAACAGAACAATCTGGATCCAGCCAATGATGGTCATGGGTATGCGCCCCTCAGAAACGCTCTGGCCGCAGCAAGGCGTAGGTCAGGTAAAAGAGCAGGCCGGCCGAGACGAGGCCTGCGAGTGCGTAATCGAAAACCATGGTCGTTCTCCTCAGAGGCGATCGCAGGCATAGGCGTAGCCGATCGACAGGGCGAAGAAGCCGAAGCCGAGGGCCAGCACGATGATGTCCAACATGGAAAGCTCCTTGCATCATGACGTGGAGGATGGCGGCCGTTGATGGTGTCGCGGCCAACCGGCCGCGCGGCGTGACCGCGCGCGGACTCCCCGTTCATGTGCTCAATGGGATGGCAGCCGGGGCATAGATTTTCGAGATGAGCGCAGGCGGAATGTTATAGGAATTTCATAAAGACCGACGCTGGCGAGAGATGGGTAGCACCTGTCGCTGATTCTCTAGTGAGTTGTAATCGTTCGTCTTTTTTGGCCGGAGGGCTGCGGCCGGAACGGCAGCCGCATGCTTTCCTCCATAAAGCCGGCGCGCCCCGGCCATCACCTGACCGCGGCGGGCTCCACGGTGGATCTTTATGGAAACCCTATATTTTACCGTCTGCATCCGTCTCGATTTCGCACGGCGGCCTGCTCAATTTCGCAGGTGAGGACGATATGGCCGAGCGTCTTTGCGGTGAGGGAGGGTGCCATGTTCGATCAGACCATCACAAGTTCGACAGGCGGCACCGCGCATCTGGCCGTGCTCCGAGAACAGTTGCTGCGCGACCAATTGGTGACGGCGAAAGTCATGCATGCCATCGCCTCGACGGTCCGGACCGACGCTGACGTCTTGCCGTCACGTCGGCTGGATAGCCTTGTCGCGGCGGCGGCCTGGACGGATGCCGCGCTGGTGCTGCTCGATGGCGCGCTGCCGCGCTGGAAGCTGCGGCGGCTTGTCTATGACGACGGCGAGTGGCACTGCGCCTTGTCGCAGCGCCGTGAACTGCCGGACTGGCTGGACGAGGCGGTGGAGAGCCGGCACGCCAACCGAGCCGTCGCGCTGATGCTGGCCGCCATCGAAGCGCTGCGGCAGGATCCGCCAGTCGGGTGTTCCGGGAGGGGCGCCGTTCCGCGTGTCCGGCCGGTGCGCGAAGGCCTGATTTGCTGCGAGAATTTTGCCTGAGCCTTGCCAGCAAAAAAAGGGCCGGGATCGCGATCCAGGCCCTTTTGTTCGGAAGACGGCGCGGCTACTTGCCGGGGATCTTGTCGTCGATGCCCTTGACGTAGAAGTTCATGCCGAGGATCTGGCCGTCGGCGAGATGGTCGCCGCCCTTGCACTCGACTTCCTTGCCATCCTGGGCCACCACCGGGCACTTGAACGGATGCAGTGTGCCCTTGGTGATGGCGGCTTCGGTGTCCTCGGCCAGCTTCTTCACGTCGTCAGGCATGTTTGTGTAGGGCGCCATGACGAACATCTTGGTTTCGATGCCGCCCCAGGTGTCTTCCGACTTCCAGCTGCCGTCGAGTTCGGCCTTGACGCGGGCGATGTAATAGGGCGCCCAGTTGTCGATGATCGCGGTGAGCTGGGTCTTGGGCCCGAACTTGATCATGTCGGAGTCCTGGCCGAATGCCAGCGCGCCGCGCTCGGAAGCGATCTGGACCGCTGCCGGGCTGTCGGTGTGCTGCATGATGATGTCGACGCCCTGGTCGAGCAGCGCCTTGGCGGCGTCGGCCTCCTTGGCGGGGTCGAACCACGAGTTGGCCCAGATGATCTTGACCTTGATATTGGGATTGATGCTCTGCGCGCCGAGGATGGTGGCGTTGATGCCGGACACGACCTCCGGGATCGGGAACGAGCCGATATAGCCGAGCACGCCCTTCTTTGACATCTTGGCGGCAATCTGGCCCTGGATGTAGCGGCCCTGATACCAGCGGGCCGAGTAGGTCGACATGTTCTTGTCGCGTTTGTAGCCGGTGGCGTGCTCGAAATGCACGTTGGGATATTTCTTGGCGACCTTGAGCGTCGGGTCCATGTAGCCGAACGACGTCGTGAAGATCAGTTTATTGCCGGCGCGGACCAACTGCTCGATGGCGCGTTCGGAATCCGGTCCCTCGCTGACGTTCTCGAGATAGGTGGTCTCGATCTTGTCGCCGAGCGCCTTGACCAGCTCCTGGCGTCCGACCTCGTGCTGGTAGGTCCAGCCGAAGTCACCGACCGGGCCGAGATAGATGAAACCGACCTTGAGCTTGTCAGCCGCGACGGCACTCTGGAAGGTCGCCGCGGCGGCGATCAGCGCGGCCGCGGCAAGAAGGGTTTTTCTCATCGGTTTTCTCCACAAAACAAGCGATGGGCAGGCAGATTGCTTCGGAGCGCGGCCCCCGCCGCGCGCCCCGAAAGAGTTCAGCGGTCCGGCACGAATACAGTGCCGAGCGCAGCCGGCGCAGTCGAGCCGCCGCTGCGCGCGCGCGAGATCAGGACGAGCACGATGACGGTCGCAAGGTACGGCAGCGCCGACATCAGCTGCGGCGGGATGCCGACACCGGCGCCCTGCGCATGCAGCTGCAGGATGCTCACCGCGCCGAACAGGTAGGCGCCGATCACCAGCCGTCCCGGCCGCCACGACGAGAACACCACCAGCGCCAGCGCGATCCAGCCGCGCCCGGCGGTCATGCCGGGGATGAAGAATGGCGTGTAGGCGAGCGGCAGATAAGCGCCGCCGAGGCCGGCACAAGCGCCGCCGAACAGCACCGCCAGAGTGCGGATCCTCAGCACGGGATAACCGAGCGCATGAGCGGAGATATGGTTGTCGCCGATCGCGCGCAGCACGAGGCCGGCACGGCTGCGATAGAGGAAGTACCAGACGGCGACGACCAGGGCGACCGAGGCATAGACGAAGAGGTCTTCACCGAACAGGATGCGACCGACCAGTGGCAGGTTGGTGAGGCCGGGAATGTCGAGATGCGGCGTGGTGGCGATGCGCTCGCCGACGAAGCCGGCGCCGATCAGCCCCGACAGGCCGACGCCCAGGATGGTCAGCGCCAGCCCGGTCGCCACCTGGTTGACGGCGAGGCCGAGCGCCATGACGGCGAACACCAGCGACAGCGCCATGCCGGCGGCAATGCCGCAGAGAGCGCCGATCAGCGTCGAGCCGGTGAGATGGGCGCCGGCGAAGCCGCAGGCCGCGCCCATGATCATCATGCCTTCGACGCCGAGATTGAGCACACCGGCGCGCTCGACCAGCATCTCGCCGGTCGCCGCCAGCAGCAACGGCGTCGAGGCGGCGATCACCGCAAGAATGATGGCTTCAACGAGTGCCATGGGCCACCGTCCGCTGGGGGGCGATCCACTGGATCCGGTACAGGATCAGGGAATCGCAGGCGAGCACATAGAACAACAGGATGCCCTGGAACACCTTGGTCATGTCGAGCGGAATTTTCATTGCGATCTGGGCCTGTTCGCCGCCGATGAATGTGAGGGCGAGAAACAACCCTGCAATAAGTATTCCAATCGGGTTCAGCCGTCCCAGGAAAGCGACAATGATGGCGGTGAAGCCGTAGCCTGGCGAAATGCCCGGCTGCAGGTGGCCGACGGGGCCTGCGACCTCGATGATGCCGGCAAGGCCGGCAAGCGCCCCGGAGACGGCGAAGGTCAGGATGACCAACTGGTCGGCATTGAAGCCGCCAAACCGGGCAGCCCGCGGGGCGACGCCGACGACACGGATCTCGAAGCCCTTGATGGTGCGCCCCAGCAGGATGAAGGCCGCGGCGACCGCGATCAGTGTCAGCACCACGCCGAGATGCAGGCGGCTGCCTTCGATCAGCAACGGCACGGTCGCCACCGGGTCGAATTCGGCGGTGGTGGGAAAGTTGAAGCCGTTGGGGTCGCGCCACGGGCCACGGACGAGATAGTCCAGCAGCAGGTCCGCGACATAGACCAGCATGAGGCTGGTGAGAATTTCGCTGGCGCCGAACCGCACCCGGCAGATCGCCGGGATCAGGGCGTAGAGCGCACCGGCAGCCGCGGCGCACAGCAGCATCGCCGGCAGCACCCAGGCGCCGGCGTCGGTGCCCTGGGTGGTCACCGCGATCCAGCTGCCGGCGACCGCGCCGATCAGGAACTGGCCTTCCGCGCCGATATTCCAGGCGTTGGCGAGGTAGCACAGCGCAAGACCAATCGCGATCAGCACCAGCGGCGAGGCCTTTACCGCGATCTCCTGCAGTGAATAGGCATCCGTCAGGGGGGCGATGAAGTAGGCCGACAGCGCGGCCAGCGGATTCTTGCCGATCAGGGCAAACAGCACGCCCATGGTCACGAGCGTCAGCGCAATCGCGATCAGCGGCGAGGTCAGGGCGATCGCAGTCGAGCGCTCGGCGCGCTGCTCAAGCACCAGCGGCATGCCGCGGCTCCTCCTTGTCCGTGGTGCGGGCCGGCGTCGCGCCGCCCATCAAGAGCCCGATGGTCTCGCGATCGGTCGCGCTTGTCGCGAGCGGCTGGGACAGCCCGCCATGAAACATCACGGCGATGCGGTCGGAAATCTCCAGCAGCTCGTCGAGGTCCTGGCTGATCACCATCACCGCGGCGCCGCGTCCGGCGAGGTCGAGCAGGGCCTGGCGGATCACCGCCGCGGCGCCGGCATCGACGCCCCAGGTCGGCTGGCTGACCACCAGCACGCCCGGCTCGCGCAGGATTTCCCGGCCGACGATGAATTTCTGCAGATTGCCGCCGGACAGGCTGGCGGCTTCCGGATCGCGCTTGGCTTTGCGAACGTCGAACGTGTCGGTGGCGCGGTCGACGGTCGAGAGCGTCGCAGCGGTGTTGATGAAGCCGCGCTGCACCATGCCGCCGGTGGCGTGGCCGGTGAGCAGGGCATTCTCGGACAGGCGCATGCGCGGCGCCGTGCCATGCCCCAGCCGCTCCTCGGGCACGAAGGCGGCGCCGAGCTTGCGGCGCTGGGTGATCGACAGATGGCCGGCAGCGTGACCGTCGATGACGACCGTGCCGGGATCAGGCAGCCGCCGCTCGCCCGACAGGATGGCGAACAATTCATCCTGACCGTTGCCGGCGACCCCGGCGATGCCGAGGATCTCGCCGCCCCTGAGCTCGATGGACACCTGCGTCAGGCGCATGCCATGGGCATCGTCAGGTACGGCGTTGAGATCGTTGACGACCAGGCGCGGTACTGTGACCGGCCGGCCGGCCGGAGGCTTCACCTCGCGGATGTCGGTGCCGACCATCATGCGGGCGAGCGAGCCGGCGGTCTCGGCGCGGGGATCGCAGGTCGCCACCTTCCTGCCGGCACGCAGGATGGTCGCGGTGTCGCACAGCCGCTTCACCTCGTCGAGCTTGTGGCTGATATAGAGCACCGCACGGCCCTCGGCCTTCAGCCGCTCAAGCACGGTGAACAGCTGGTCGGCTTCCTGCGGTGTCAGGACGGCCGTGGGCTCGTCGAGAATGAGAAAGCGCGGATCCTGCATCAGCAGGCGGACGATTTCGATGCGCTGGCGCTCGCCGACCGAGAGCTGCCAGACCTCGCGGTTCGGATCGAGCGGCAGGCCGTAGGCGCGGGAGACTTCGGCAAGGCGCGCCGAGATCTGCTTGAACGACTCGCGGCCCGACAGCCCGAGCGCGACATTCTCCGCCACCGTCAGGTTCTCGAACAGCGAGAAGTGCTGAAACACCATGCCGATGCCGAGCGCCCGGGCGGCGGACGGGCCCGCCAGCTCGATCGGCCGGCCGCACCAGTGCAGCTCTCCGGCGGTCGGCTGGATCAGGCCATAGATCATTTTCACCAGGGTCGATTTGCCGGCGCCATTCTCGCCGAGCAGGGCGTGGATCTGCCCCGGCTGGATGTCGAGGTCGATCGAATCGTTGGCGAGAAAGCTGCCGTAACGCTTGCTGATGCCGATGGCCTGAAGCAGCGGCGTGTCACTGGAGGAGGGTGAGGCAGGGGGAGTGTCAGGCATCGATCCGGTCGGCTTTCCGCGGCAAGGTCCGGCAATACTGTGACAAATCGCATGGCAAGGTAAGTGGCGAAAAGGCGTCATCACCTGCTTACTCTGCTGGCAGTGCAGCGGCTTGCGTGCCCCGCGCCGATCCGTGGTCGGCGGGCGTGTCCCGCAACGTGTGTTGCAGAATAGTGACGCCCGCCATCAATCGCGCGATCCTCGCCGCAGGCTCCGCCGTGTTTTTGGGCATTGCTTTCGCCGCTTCGGCGTGAGGCTGTCGTGAGCCCGCCTGGCTTTTCCGACAGGCCGGCGCGTGCGCCAGTTTGCTGCAAGAAACCGGTCTTCTGTTGCATCGCGCCATCGCCGCGTGAGGCCGCCGGGCGCGCGATGGCGTGTCGGCAACGCGTCCCGGTCTGCCAATGTATTTCGCTTATCAGACAATAACTAGGCAGTCGCTGCGGAACATTCGGGCTTGGTCATTGGCTGCTCCCGCGCAAACTGGCGGCGATAGATTTCGCGCGTCGCGCGTTTGCCATCGCAATCGTTGGGGGTCTTCAATGTCTTTCAAATCATTTACGCTCGCGGCAGGCCTTGCCGTGGCTACGTTCGGCTCCGCCTTGGCCGCCGACGTGGCTCTGCCGGTGAAAGCGCCGAAGTCGGTGCTCGACCTGCCGTTCTTCATCGTCAACGACAACCGCCTGACCTATGCCTACCAGTTCACGGCGACGGCCCCGGGCGCGGCCGATCGCACTGCCAAGCAGGTGTTCGCCTTCACCCATTTCGACGTCTGGGCCTACGGCACCAACTTCATCAACCTCGAACTGCTGAAGTCCGACAGCCGCGATCCGGCCTCGCCCTGCCTGCCGACCGTCGGCGTGGC